>JBDSHM010000175.1:0-2998 GCA_039918495.1 Sulfuriferula sp.
GACGGCAGGTGTCCTTGGTCTGGCCGTCGGATTTGCTGCGCAGAGCCTGATCAAGGATTATTTCAACGGCATCTTCCTGCTTCTGGAAAACCAAGTACGTCAGGGCGATGTAGTTGAGGCCGGCGGCAAGGCCGGCCTGGTGGAAGAAGTGACGCTTCGCTATATCAAAATGCGCGATTACGACGGCAACGTACACTTCATACCCAATAGCGTGATTACCACCGTCACCAACATGAGCAGAGGGTTCGCGTACGCGGTCATCAATGTTGGCGTGGCTTACCGGGAAAACACCGACGAGGTAATGGAACTGATGCTCCAAACAGGCGCGATTTTACGCAAAGACGAAACGTTCGGACCCACCATCCTTGACGATATGGAAATGGCCGGCGTCGATCAATGGGGAGACTCTGCTGTGACGATCCGTTGCCGGTTCAAGGTTCAGCCACTCGGCCAGTGGGGGATACGACGCGAATATTTGCGCCGGTTAAAACACGTATTCGATGAACACGGCATCGAGATACCTTTCCCGCATATGACCATTTATCCGGGCCAGGCCAAGGACGGCAGTGCCCCGCCGTTATTTATTAACACCGGAATTGATTCCACAAAACCCAAAGCGGATTGACATCGTACATCCGCCATTTTGCCGGGTGCTCGCTTACACAAAGGCGATAAATGCTCATCGATACGCATTGCCATCTAGATGTACTCGAGTTCGACGCGGATCGCGATTCGGTCGTAACCCAGAGTCATGCTTTGGGTGTGAAAATAATTGTTACGCCGGCGATACAGCACGACAACTTCGACGCAGTACTATCGATCTGCCAGCATTATTCCGGCTGCGTACCCGCATTGGGTCTGCACCCGATGTATATTCATGCCCACCGGCCGGAACATCTTGCTGCGCTGCGTACAGCTATAGAAATGCATCGCCCTGTAGCCATAGGCGAAATCGGATTGGATTTTTTCGTACCGAATCTTGATGCCGACAGGCAGGAATACTATTTCACCGAACAGCTCAAAATCGCTCGCGATTTCGATTTGCCGGTATTACTCCATAGCCGGCGAGCGAACGACCAGGTATTGAAACAGTTACGCAGATTCGGTATTCGCCGCGGCATCGCCCATGCATTCAGCGGTAGTCGTCAGCAAGCGGACGCCTTGATTAAAAGCGGCTTCAAACTGGGCTTCGGTGGTGCCATGACATATACTCGGGCCTCGAATCTACGCCACCTGGCTACCGAGTTGCCTCTTGAAGCGATTGTGCTGGAAACCGACGCACCCGACATGTCGCCCGCATGGTTGCATCGGCAACGCAACAGCCCGGAGCAACTCCCGCGCATTGCTGCGGTGCTGGCCGATCTGCGTGGCGTTAATTTGGAGACAGTCAGGCATACAACGACACAGAATGCCCTCACCACTTTGTCACTTTCATCGGAAGCGATTACGCAACATGGAAGCACATAATTTTTTTCTGACGCTGTCGATTTTATTGCTTGCTGCACGGTTTTTTTCCGAGCTGGCAGTACGCATTGGTGTACCTGCCGTGATTGGCGAGTTAGCTGCCGGCATACTCATTGGGCCGTCTGTGCTCGGCTGGATCAGCCCGGACACCACCATGAAGCTGCTGGCCGAAATCGGCATTATTTTGCTGTTGTTTGAAGTCGGCATGGATACCGACGTATTCCGTCTCGCCAAAGCAGGCTCCAAACCTATCATCGTAGCTATTGCGGGCGTCGTGTTTCCATTCGGTCTTGGTTATCTGGTAAGCCATACCATGTTTGGCATGTCAGTGTTATCCAGCATGTTCATAGGGGGCACGCTAACCGCCACCAGTATCGGCATTACCGTACGCGTGCTGACTGATCTGGGACGCCGAAATAGTGATGAGGCACAAATCGTGATTGGTGCAGCGGTACTGGATGACATTGTTGGCGTCATCCTGCTAGCCTTCCTTTATCAGTTTGCGGTTTCCGGGGAAATGTCATTGGCCGCGATAGGCAAAGTGGGCGCCTACATTGTTCTGTTTATGGTTCTGTCGCCATTCGCAGCCAAATTTATGACATATATCATCGGCCATTTTGACCGTCGCAGTAGTTCTCCTGGATTATTACTGACCATGGCACTCAGTCTGATCATGTTATTCAGTTATCTTGCTCACGCCATAGGTGCGCCTGAAATTATGGGCGGGTTTGCTGCAGGTATCGCCATCAGCCAACACTTCCGTGCTTCCATCACCGAACGCATGCATATTCCGTTTGCCGCACATTTAAATCGAATTTTCGCACCCAGCCCGGAACTCTCTCACAAGCTGGAAAAACAGATGCGGCCATTGATCCACACCTTCACGCCCTTGTTTTTTCTAATGGTCGGCGTATCGCTCAATCTGAGTGAAGTGGATTGGTCATCATCCTTCGTCTGGACATTGTCAGCTTCGTTATTGATTGTCGCCGTCGCAGGCAAGCTGGTTGCCGGTTTCCTGATCAAGGAGCCGCGTCTGCAGCAAATGGTGATCGGTCTATCCATGATCCCGCGCGGAGAAGTTGGCTTGATCTTCGCTCAATTAGGATTTGCCAATGGCATTCTGAACGGACAGGTTTACGCCGCATTATTGATAGTGATCGCATTGACCACAGTGGTGCCACCTTTCATTATCAAATGGTTATATCAGCGTAGCAATGCAGCAACAGCACCTATCCAGGCGAGTAAATGAGCCTGCCCCCACAATTCGAACGAACTCATATCCTGCTGGGTGATGCCGGTTTACAACTGCTGGCTGGCAAACATATTTTTGTGGCAGGATTAGGCGGTGTCGGCTCTTATTGTGCAGAGGCACTCGCGCGGGCGGGCGTAGGTAAACTTACACTGGTAGATCATGATCTGATTGCAACCAGCAATATCAATCGCCAGTTGCCTGCACTGTTATCCACGGTAGGGAAATCCAAGGCTGAATTGATGCAGGCACGCATACTGTATATCAACCCCTCATGCCAACTAA
>JBDSHM010000176.1:0-2631 GCA_039918495.1 Sulfuriferula sp.
GACATCGGTGTGGCGATGGGCATCACCGGCACCGAGGTGACCAGGGAAGCCGCCACCATGGTGCTCACCGACGACAATTTCGCCACCATCGTCGACGCGGTCAAGGAAGGCCGCACCATCTACGACAACATCGTCAAGTTTGTGCGCTTCCAGCTGTCCACCAACGTCGGCGCCATCCTCACCGTGCTTGGCGCGCAACTGCTGGGCCTGCCCATGCCATTTACCGCGATCCAGATCCTGTGGATCAACATCATCATGGACGGCCCGCCCGCCATGACTCTGGGCTTGGAGCCGGCCCGCCCAGGCATCATGTTTGAGCCCCCGCGCCGCGCCGACGAGCGCATCCTGTCCCTGGCGCGCTTCAAACGTCTGCTGATGTACGGCATTACCATGTCGGCAGGCACCCTGGGGCTGTTTTATTACGCCCAGGAGCGCGGCGAAGCCTACGCGCTGACCCTGGCCTTCACCACTTTCGTGCTGTTCCAGTTTTTCAACGTATTCAACGCCCGCGCCGAGTATTATTCCACCTTCAACCGGCAGTTTTTCGCCAATGGCAAGCTCTGGGCGGCGCTTGGCGGGGTAGTTGGGTTGCAGGCGCTGGTGGTGCACTGGACACCAGCCCAAGCCATCTTCCACACCACGGCATTGTCCGCCCAGGACTGGGGGCTGGCATTCGCGGTGGCCTCATCCATCCTGCTGCTGGATGAAGGCTACAAGCTGATATTGAAATTACTGCAACGCAGCCACCGGAGGCCTACATGAACCAAAAGATTACTTCCTCCCCATCCCCGACGCCATTGGACGATCCCCTTATTCGTATGCTGGCAATGTCGATACGCTATGCCGTGCGGATTCTGGCGGTGCTGATGGTGCTGGTGATCTGGTGGGGGGTTGCGGATGTGGCCTACGTGCTGTACTCACGCATCTCCACCCATCCCTACTATCTTCTCAACATCAGCGATATTTTAGCCACCTTCGGCGCATTTATGGCCGTGCTGATTGCAATCGAAATCTTCATCAACATCAGCAGTTACCTGCGCGAGAACGTTATCCATATCAAGATCGTCCTGGCCACGGCCTTCATGGCCGTCGCCCGCAAGGTCATTGTGCTGGATTACAAGGAAGTCAGCTCAGACTATGTGTTCGCCACCGCTGCGCTAGTGCTCGCACTGGCGGTGGCCTATTGGCTGGCCGTGGTGAAAAATACCTCCATAGAAAGCCACGGCGAGCTCTGAATGACGCTGATTGACACCCACTGCCACTTGGATGCGGCCGAGTTCGACGCCGACCGCGACACGGTAGCAACGCTGGCCCACGCGGCAGGCGTCCAAACCCTTGCTGCTCGCCGCTGTCAGCTTAACTTTTCTGCTGCAAATGGCCACCCTGTATATCCCCGTACTGAATAACATATTCAAGACCCAGCCGCTTAACCTCTCGGAACTGCTCCTCTGTCTTGTTCTCTCCAGCGTTGTATTTTGGGGTGTCAAACTGGAAAAATGGGCCACACGAAGGGGTTGGCTATACCGTAATAGCCAGCCCCAATCTTTACCAACGGGTTCAACTTTATGAGTCGGAATAGTCCGCCAGCCTGAATCCTGATATGGCCTGAATTTGCTTATATTGTTTTGTAAAAATATAATTTGCACAAATGAAACATAAAGAACCCCTTGAGGAACCCGTCATAGTCGGCCTGGATACTTCGGTTTCTGAGCAATCACACGCCAGGACCCAAGCAAAAGATGTACTGATGTTGTTTCGCGTGGTGTTCAGATCCGTCCAGAAACATTCCGGATGGATTGAGAAACAGTGTCCGGTAAGTTCAGCACAGTTGTGGGTAATGGGGGAACTCCTTGTTTCTCCCGGGCTCCGGGTAAGCGACCTGTCCAGAACCATGGCCATTCATCAGTCCACGACCAGCAACCTGCTCGATAAGCTGGAAAAAAACCTTATTGCGACGTGAGCGCGGGGGCTCGGATCATCGCGTAGTACGACTTTATCTCACACCCACAGAGCTTGATATCGTGAAGCACGCTCCACGACCTGTTCAGGGCGTATTGATGGAGGCGCTTGATTCATTACCTGAAGAAATACTGGACGGACTGAGCAAACATCTTAAAACGCTGGTAGAAACTCTCGAACTCAAGCACGAAAATAGCATGCCCTCACCTGTGGCGGATGAAGTGACGCAAATGAGCGTAGAAGCTTAATCGAGAATGCATTGCAGCGGAACCGCCAATGGCGGTCAATGCCTCAACTGCGTTCTGAAGCTCACTCAATCGCCTGGGAGAAATTCAATCTAACTCGATATGGTAAAGACATGACATCAATGGAAGCACTTATCAAACTGGACAGCCTGGCTGATGTAAAAGAATTATTGCATCTGTCTCAATCTGCACTGCATATCCTGTTAATCATTATTCTGGCCTGGATATTTCTGCGTCTGTCGGCTAAATCCATACGCCTGTTGAAAGCCTATTCCATCAATCATACAGGCAGCAATCTGGAAGACCTCAAACGCATTGAAACGCTGGGCCGCGTCTTTCACTATGCTTCCTCAGTGGTCATTTATGTCGTTGCGGGCATGGTAATTTTGAGCGAGATGGGTGTTTCCATCGCGCCCATTCTGGCGAC
>JBDSHM010000177.1:0-13613 GCA_039918495.1 Sulfuriferula sp.
GAAGCTCGGGTAGGCAGATACCCGTGTGCCGTTGACCAGTGTGGGATGCTCAAAATGCACGGCTTCGCCGGTGAAGCTGAAATCCACTCCATGCCAATCGTAGGTGTTGGCGTTAAGGGTAAGCTGCGGCAGGATATTGTAGGGCGGCAAAATGGGCGCCAGCGGATCCTGCAGAGTCTGAAAGTTTTGTGCGCGGATGCCTGCATTCCACCAGCCTGCGGAATAATTAACGCTGCCGTCTTGTGACAGGGTGGTAATCGATGTGGTGTTGATCTGGTTGGATAGATCGCGGAAATAGTTATTGTCCGATACGCGTTCGTAATGTAGGTGACCGCTCCATCCAGGCGCGAAAGTCTGGTCATGGTTGACGAACACGCTCCAGCGATTGGTATTGGTGGCTTGGTCGGCCAGAAATTCGCCATTGAGTATGCCGTGATAATTTTCCGACAAATAGCGGAACTCTCCGCCCAGCTGCAATCCGCGTTTGCTCATGATGCGGGGGCTGATGGTGGCATCGTAATTCGGTGCAATATTCCAGTAATAGGGCAGACGAAATTCCAGGCCGCTACTGCCTGTGGTGCCGAAGGTGGGTGCAAGCAGTCCCGATTTGCGCTGGTCGTTGAGCGGAAAATCGATATAAGGCGTATACAGAATGGGCACCCCCTTGAATTCAAGGTAGGCGTTATGTGCGGTACCGACTTCGCGTCCGCGATCGATGTTCAAGTCCTTGACATGCAGGTACCAGTCGTCATTATTGACTGGGCAGGTGGTATAGGTCGCATCTTTGAGACGGTACTGGCCTTTACCCTCGAAATCCAGTATGCGTGCCGCGCCACGCGCCTTGCGTTCCGATTCCGATGCTTGGGTATCAGCGATCAGTTGGCTCAGGCTATACACCGGTTGTTGCATTTCCCCCACCTGATCGGCGAGACGCAAGCGCAACTCCGGGCCGCTAACCTTTAATCCGGGTTGCACCAGTGTGACATCACCTGTCGCGAAGGCCTGGTCGGTATCGAATATGTATTGCAGATAGTCGCTGGTCAGTACGGCATCATTGCGCTGCAATTCAACATTACCTTTGGCTTTTACCTGCTGGTTTGCAACTCCTTCAATCTGGTCGGCGTGCAAATAAAGCGGCGCGTCTTCTGTTTTGTGTGCGGGCAACAGGACCGAACTGGATTGCGTGGCGGGTGGCTCTTCAGCCAGTGCGACGTCGCAAAAGAGTAGCAGGCAGGCGGCAAGACAACATTTGAAATGAGAGGGCGGCATGGGGTCTGGTCAGCGAATAATGCTAGAATCGTGGCTCAATATAATCATCGTCCGGAGATCGTTTGGAACGTCAATACCGCATTCAGGCTTGGCTGGAGAGTCTGTTTCCAGACCAGTCCATCCACCTTGCGCCCGCTTCGGCGGATGCCAGTTTTCGGCGTTATTTTCGCGCTGTATTGTCGAATGGCGACCATTATATCGTTATGGACGCTCCACCGCAGTACGAAGATTGCCATTCTTTTATCGCGGTTGCCGAACTGTTTGGTGCGGCGGGCGCCAATACGCCCAAGGTGCTGGCCCAGGATATCGCTCAGGGCTTTCTGTTATTGACCGATTTGGGTGATGTCACTTACCTGTCGGTACTCAATGCAGAGAATGCCGACGCACTTTATAACGATGCGCTTGACGCCCTCATCACCATCCAGCGCAGCAGCCGCCCCGGTATATTGCCTGAATATGATCGGGCGCTGTTGGAGCGTGAGTTGCGCTTGTTTCCGGAATGGTACATCACGCGACATCTGAGTGTGGAATTGAATGTGCAGCAGATGCAGACGCTGGATGGCGTATTCGAAGCGATCCTGACCAACAATCTGGCCCAAGAAAAAGTGTTTGTACATCGCGATTACCACAGCCGTAATCTGATGTTGACCACCCCCAATCCTGGCGTACTGGATTTCCAGGATGCGGTCTATGGACCGATAACCTACGATCTGGCGTCGCTATTCAAGGATGCTTACATCTGCTGGGATGAAGAGATCATGCTTGACTGGTTGATTCGTTATTGGGAAAAAGCACGCCGCGCCGGATTGCCTGTCAATACCGATTTCGGTGCGTTTTATCGCGATTTTGAATGGATGGGCGTACAACGCCATATCAAGGTTTTGGGCATTTTTGCGCGTTTGTGCCACCGCGATGGCAAAACCAGCTATCTCAAGGATATGCCGTTGGTGATGACGTATCTGCGCAATACCTGTGCGCGTTATCGTGAACTCGAGCCCTTGTTGCAATTGCTCGATACATTGCATGGGCAGGCGCCTGAATCCGCCGGATATACTTTTTGAGCAGCGCAATGATTCTGGCTGCCGGGCGTGGTGAACGCATGCGCCCGCTGACCGATCACACCCCCAAGCCATTGCTGATGGCTGGCGGCAAGCCGCTGATTGTATGGCACCTGGAAAAGCTGGCGTATGCGGGCATCACCCACATTGTCATCAATCATGCGCATTTGGGTGAACAGATTGAAGCGATGCTGGGAAACGGCGCTGACTTTGGGGTACAAATCCGCTATTCGCACGAAGAGCAGGCGCTGGAGACGGCTGGCGGAATAGTCAAAGCGCTGCCGTTGCTGGGCGATGCACCGTTTCTGGTATTAAACGCGGATGTCTGGACCGATTATGATTTTCGGCAAATCCTGCCGCGCCTGGATGCCATGAAGGCTCATCGTGCGACCGACTGTCTGGCACATCTGATGCTGGTGGATAATCCGCCCCAGCACAGCCGTGGTGACTTCGCCTTGTCTGCCAATACCGTACACAGTGACGGCGCTAGCATGCTGACCTTCAGTGGCATCGGCGTTTATCATCCGGCATTGTTCGCCGGCCTGATTTCCGGCAGACCTGCCAAGCTCGCACCGTTGCTGCGCGCGGCGATGCAGCGTGAGCAAGTCAGCGGCGAATATTATGCCGGGCGCTGGCGCGATATCGGTACGCTGGAGCGATTGGCGGCATTGAATAGCGAGCTGACGGGATAATATGGATAAAGTGGCAGTTCGCCAGGCAGTCACCCTGGATCCGGCATGGGTCGTGGAACTTCGCGGTCAATGGACGGCTCTGATGGAAATGGCGGTGTGGGGCGAAGTCAAATCTTCGCGTATGGGGGCGGCCACGCGGATGCGCAAACGTTTGCTGGATGTGGGCGAAAAATTGCGTTCGTTGGCTGCGGATCGTGACTGGATCCCGCACCCGCGCGAACAGGTGAAAAATGCGCTGGGTTCAGCTTTCAGCCTGAAAGATGCGCTGTTGCAGTTTGAACGAGCCGCGCAGGATATGGATGGCGGTAACGATTGCGCTGCGTTTGGCGAGCGTGCTGTGCAACTGCACCAATCACTGCTGACACGACTGCCGGAACTGGAAAATACCTGGGCAGCCTTGCTCGATTCACAATATCTTGATGAAGACGCCGATGACTGACACTACGCCTTTTAGTATGCGCCGTACCCGTCTGATGCAACAAATGGGTGACGGCGTTGCCATACTCGCCACCGCGCCGGAGCAGGTTCGTAACCGCGATAGCCATTTTCCGTATCGCTTCGATAGTCATTTTTACTACCTGACCGGTTTTGCCGAGCCGGAGGCGGTGGTGGTGCTATTGGCCAACAGCCACCGTGCGGTGTTGTTTTGCCGCGATAAGGATATGGAACGCGAAATCTGGGATGGTTTTCGTTATGGACCGGGGGCGGCGGGCGCCACTTTCCATTTCGACGAAGCGTATTCCATCACTGAACTCGACACCCGATTGCCGGGCCTGCTGGCCGATCAGCCCACACTGCACTATGCGCTCGGGCAGGATACAGGCTGGGATGCACGCATACTGGGCTGGCTTAACAGCGTGCGTGAACAGACACGCAGCGGGGTGACTGCGCCCAACAGTTTGCGCGATGTGCGCGAGCTGGTGGATGAAATGCGCCTGTTTAAAGACGATGCCGAGCAAGCTACCATGCGCAGTGCCGCCGCGATTGCCTGTGCTGCACATAGCCGCGCCATGCAGGCCACCGCACCGGGGCGTTTCGAGTACGAGATCGAAGCCGAATTGCTGCATCATTTCCGCGCGCAGGGCAGCCAGTCACCCGCCTACACGTCAATTGTGGCGGGCGGTGCCAATGCCTGCGTGCTGCACTATGTAGAAAATAATGCACAGCTACATGCCGGTGACTTGCTGTTGATTGACGCCGGCTGCGAACTGGATGGCTATGCGTCCGACATCACGCGCACCTTCCCGGTGAGCGGCAGCTTCAGCCCGGTGCAAAAAGATATCTACGAAATGGTACTGGCCGCACAATATGCCGCGCTGGATGCAGTGCAGCCCGGCAATCACTGGAACCAGCCCCATGAAGCCGCGTTAAGAGTGCTGGTGCAGGGCATGATCGATCTGAAGTTATGCACCGGCAGTGTGGATGGCGTACTCGAATCCGGGGACTACCGGCGTTTTTACATGCACCGTACCGGTCATTGGCTTGGCCTGGATGTGCATGACGCGGGGAGTTACAAAATCGACGGCGACTGGCGCGCATTGCAACCTGGCATGGCACTCACCGTCGAACCCGGCTGTTATATCCGCCCTGCCGACAACGTACCGGAGGCGCTGTGGAATATCGGTATTCGCATTGAAGACGACGTACTGGTTACGGCTGGCGGTTGTGAAGTCATCACCGCCGCCGCACCCAAAACCGTAGCGGAGATCGAGGCGGCAATGCGCCATGCGTGAGCATAGCGACATTGTCATCGTCGGTGGTGGGCCGGTGGGCACCACGCTGGCGTTGCTGTTGGCAGATAGCGATTTTTCCATCCAGTTGCTGGAGGCGCGCGCGGATCTCACGCGTCCGGCACATCGCCGCACGTTGGCACTCTCCTACGGTAGTCGTCTGATACTGGAGCGGCTCGGCGTCTGGTCAAACCTGAATGAAATTACGCCCATTACCACCATACACATCTCGCAGCGTAACGGGTTGGGTATGGCCTGGTTGCGTGCCGCTGAAGAAAAGTTGCCGGCACTGGGTTATGTGCTGGATTACGCCGAACTGGATGCGGCATTGCATGCGCGCCTGCGCGCCAGTAGCGTGAGCGTGGTGACTGGCGCGCGCGTGGACGAGGTGCGTGCAGCCAGCGGGTATGCCACGATGAAAGTCAATCGTGACAGTGACGTGATACCTGTAACTGCGCGTCTGGCTGTGGTGGCTGACGGGGGTGCCGGCACTGCGCAACGGGTCAGTCGCGATTATGATCAGCATGCGCTGATTGCTGCCGTGACTACCGAGTTGGCGCACAATGGCTGTGCTTACGAGCGCTTTACGCCCGATGGCCCGGTCGCCTTGTTGCCCCAAGGCGATGGTTTTGCACTGGTGTGGACGGCTAGCCCGGCACATGTGCAAGCACTTCTGGCATTACCGGATGCACAATTCCTGGATGCTCTGCACGGGCATTTTGGCGACCGTGCAGGCCGATTTTTAAGTGTTGCACAACGTGCGAGTTTTCCGCTGGGATTACGCTATGCCGCCCAGACTACGCGCCCGCATACCGTGATGATAGGCAATGCTGCACAAATGCTGCACCCGGTGGCGGGACAAGGTTTCAATCTGGGTCTGCGCGATGCCTGGGAGCTGGCTACGCGCATCCGTACCAGCCAACGCGATCTATTGGGCAGCACCGCCATGCTTGCGGATTACAGCAGCGCGCGACGTCTGGATACACGCGGCGGGATTTTCTTTACTGATTTGCTGGTGCGAGTGTTTTCCAATGATCACTGGCTGTTGCACCACGGTCGCAGCATTGGCCTTGCGGCGCTGCAGATGTTGCCGCCAGTGAAGCGCTTTGTGGCACGGCGCATGATTTTTGGAGCGCGTGGATGACCGTAGCCACATACGATGTCATTGTGATCGGGGCCGGTATTGTCGGCGCCGCATTTTGCGCTGCCCTCAAGGGTAGCGGGCTCGAAGTCGCACTGGTGGAGGCACATCCGCCAGCAGCACCAGCAGCTGAATGGGATACGCGTATTTATGCGATCAGTCCGGGGAGTGCCCGTTTTCTTGACGCGCTGGGTGTATGGCAAGGCTTCGATACCGCGCGTATCGCGCCGGTATATGGCATGGAAATTAGTGGCGACACCGGTGCGCAGCTGGTGTTTGACGCCTACGCTGCCGGGTTGCCGCAACTTGCCTGGATCATGGAAAGCAATCGTATCCAAAATGGTTTATGGGCTGCATTGCAGCAGCAATCCGGTCTGACGCTGTTTGCTGGCGCCCGATGTGCTGAATTGGACTGGTCGGCTGAAGGCGCGCGGCTGGCGCTGGCAGATGGTACGGTTTTGCACGGCAAGCTGATTGTAGCTGCGGATGGTGGAAATTCATGGGTGCGGCAGCAGACGGATATTGCAGTGAATCGTCGCGATTACGGTCAACTGGGTGTCGTCGCCAATTTCGAATGTGCTCGTCCACATGCCAATATTGCACGTCAGTGGTTTCGAGCTGATGGTGTACTGGCGTGGTTGCCTTTGCCGGATCGCCGTTTCTCCATGGTATGGTCAACGGATGAGGCGCATGCCCAGGCGCTTTTGTCATTACCGGCCGCCGAACTGACCGAACGTGTGGCGCAGGCCGGAGGCCATGCTTTGGGGGCGCTGAATCTGCTCGGTGCTCCGGCAGCTTTTCCGCTGGCGCTGACACGCGTGAATACGCTGGTTAAACCCGGTCTGGCCCTGATCGGTGATGCCGCCCACGGCGTGCATCCGCTGGCTGGACAGGGCGTTAATCTGGGCTTGCGCGATGCGCACGAATTGGCGCAAGTGTTGTGTTCGCGCAAGTCGGCCGGCTGTGGCGAATTGCCGTTGCTGCGTCGATATGAACGCGCGCGCAAGGAGGATATTCTTGCCATGCAAGGCGTGACAGACGGCCTGCATACACTTTTTTCAAGTACACGTCCGGGACTGATCCGGTTACGTAATGCCGGTCTCGACTTCACCAATCGATTGAGCCTGGTCAAAAATCTGTTGATACAGCACGCATTGGCTTGAGCCGATTCTCGTTAATTATTCTGGGATAAACATGTTTAAACGTATTCTGATATCTACCCTGCTTCTGACCAGCGTGCTGGCGTGTACTGCCAACGCGGATGAGGCCGCCATCAAAAAAACGCTGCTCGAAAAATTTCCCGGCGCAGCCATCGCAAGCATTGCCAAGACACCTTATTCCGGGCTTTATGAAGTGCTGATCGATGGCCAGATTGTGTATGTGGATGAAAACGCTAAATACCTGTTTGTAGGGAGCGTAGTCGATCTGAAAACCCGGCAGAATCTGACCAATGAGCGCCTGGAAAAGCTCAATGCGGTCAGGTTCGACAGTTTGCCCTTCGCCGATGCAATCAAGACGGTAAAAGGAAACGGCAAGCGCAAACTGGCGATTTTCTCGGACCCGGATTGCCCTTACTGCAGAAAGCTGGAACAGGAACTGACCAAGGTGAATAATGTCACTATCTATACTTTTCTTTATCCCATTGTCAGCCTGCACCCGGAGGCCAATGCCAATGCCAAAGCGATTTGGTGTGCCCCGGATCGCAACAAGGCATGGGATGATGCAATGTTGCGTGGCGTGATGCCGAAAAATAATGGCAGCTGCAAAAATCCGGTCGAATCGAATATCGCACTGGGTAATAAATATCGCGTTACGGGTACCCCCACCATTATTTTTGAAAATGGTCAGCGTGTTCCGGGGATGGTGCCGGCCGACAAACTGAATGAGTTGCTTGATGCAGCAGATAAGGGCAAATAATGCAGACAACATGGGATGAACGTTACGCAGGCGATACTTATATTTTCGGAACTGCGCCGAATGCTTTTATGGAATCGCAAGTCGCGCGTTTGCGGCGTGGTCAGTCTGCACTGGCCGTGGCGGATGGTGAGGGTCGCAACGGCGTATGGCTGGCGCAACAAGGCCTGCAGGTATTGTCAATCGATAGTTCCAGCGTGGCGCAGGCCAAGGCACAAAAACTGGCTGCGGAACGAGGCGTGACGTTGCAGTTTGAGATTGCCGACCTGCTTGCATGGGATTGGGGCGATGCGCGCTTTGACGTGATTGCAGCGATTTTCATCCAGTTCGCTGACCCGGCAGGTCGTGCATGCCAGTTCGAAGGCATCCGCCGCGCGCTCAGGCCGGGCGGCATGTTGCTGTTGCAAGGCTATACGCCGCGGCAGCTTGAATACAAGACGGGCGGGCCGCCCTCAGAGGAAAATCTCTACACCGAATCCATGTTGCGCGAATGGTTTGGTGACTGGGATATTCAGCATTTGCGTGAACACGACGACGTGATCAACGAAGGCAGCCATCATGCCGGGATGTCGGCGTTGATCGACCTGGTGGTGTATAAACCGGGCAAATAAATCAGCTGCGGAACAGCCGGGTCAGTTCCGCACCCGGATCATCGGCGCGCATGAAGGCTTCGCCTACCAGAAACGCATTGACGCCATGCTCGCGCATCAGTGCCACATCGGTACGGCTATGGATGCCGCTTTCGGTAACGGCAATGTGCTGATCACCCAGCAGGGTGAGCAAATCAAGTGTGGTCTGCAATGAGGTAGCAAAAGTGCGCAGGTTGCGATTGTTGATACCCTGCAACGGTGTGGCAAGTTGCACTGCCTGTTCCAGTTCGGCAGCGTTGTGCGATTCCACCAGCACTGCCATGCCGAGTTCATTTGCGATGCCTTCCATTTCCTGCATTTCAGGCAGGCTTAAAGCAGCCACAATGAGCAGAATGCAGTCTGCTCCCATCGCCCGCGCCTCGTATACCTGGTACGGAGCGACCATGAAATCCTTGCGTAATACCGGCAGCTTGCAGGCGTTGCGCGCTTCGGCCAGATAATCTGCACAACCCTGAAAATACTGCTCATCGGTGAGTACCGATAAACATGCTGCGTCATGTCGGGCGTAGCTGGCAGCAATGGCGGCAGGCCGAAAATCATCGCGTAACAGACCCTTGGATGGGCTGGCCTTCTTGATCTCGGCGATGACTGCGGCATGTCCTGCCGCTATCCGTTGGCGCATTGCCCCCACAAAATCGCGGGCGGGCGCCGCATTGCGGGCAGCGGTCTGGATTTCTGCCAGGCTAGTGCGCGTCAGTGCAGCGTCGATTTCTTCACGCTTGGTGGCAAGGATACGATTGAGAATGTCTGACATATTCAGGCGGACTGTTGAGTAAATGTAATGAGTTGGTCGAGTTTTGCGCGCGCGGCCCCAGAAGTGATTTGCTGGTATGCCAGCGCAATGCCGTCTGCCAGCGTGGTCGTCAAGCCGGCGACGTAAATCGCCGCACCCGCGTTAAGTGCCACGATAGCGGAAGCAGCAACGTGTCGATTTTCCAGTGCGGCCAGTAGCATGGTAGTGGCCTCCGCCACGCTGTGCACGGCCAGACTGGCAACATCGCAGCGTGCGTAGCCGAATTCTTCAGGCTCAACCGTATATTCACGAATCACACCGTCCTTCAGCTCTGCGATGAAGGTCGCGCTGCCCAGACTGATTTCGTCCATGCCGTCGGCGGCATGCACCACCATCACATGTTGACTACCGAGCGTTTTTAAAACCTGGGCGAGCTTGCCGGTGAGTTCGCGGTCAAACACGCCCATCACCTGATTCGGCGCCCCGGCAGGGTTGGTCAACGGCCCCAGCAGATTGAATAGTGTGCGTATGCCCAGTTCGCGTCGCGCTGGGGCGGCATGCTTCATCGCGCTATGATGGTTAGGTGCAAACATGAAGCCCACGCCGATTTCACGCACTGCCTGTGCCACCTTGTCCGGGGAGAGGTTGACGTTGACCCCGAGTGCCTCCAGCACGTCTGCGCTGCCGGAAGTGGACGACACCGAACGACCGCCGTGTTTGGCGACTTTAGCCCCGGCCGCAGCGGCAACCAAAGCTGAAGCAGTGGAAATATTGAAGGTATGGGCGCCGTCGCCGCCGGTGCCGCAGGTATCCACCAAATGCGCGGTACCTGCCAGCGGAACCTTGGTGGATAGCTCGCGCATGACTTCGGCTGCGGCAGCAATTTCGGTCACGCTCTCGCCCTTGCAGCGCAGTCCCACAAGCAACCCGGCGATTTGTACGGAGGTGAGTTCACCACGCATGATGGCGCGCATGATGGCGAGCATGTCCTGGTGTTCGAAATCGCGTTTTTCCAGCAGATGATTCAGCGCATCGCGCGCGTTCATCATGCGGCTTTTCCCTTGGCCGAATCGGGAGGCGTGTGTGCAATGAAGTTCGCCAGCATTTCGTGTCCGTATTCAGTGAGGATGGATTCCGGATGGAACTGTACGCCCTCGATGGACAAGGTTTTGTGGCGTATACCCATGATTTCCCCATCTTCGGTCCAGGCCGTAATTTCCAGGCAGTCCGGCAGGCTGGTGCGCTCGATCACGAGCGAGTGGTAACGTGTCGCCCGAAACGGATTAGGCAATCCATGAAACACACCGACATCATTGTGATGAATCATCGAGGTCTTGCCATGCATCAGCTGTTTGGCATGGACGATTTTTCCGCCAAACGCCTGGCCGATACTCTGATGCCCAAGACATACCCCGAGTAGCGGCACTTTCCCGGCGAATTCCTTGATCAGCGGCACGGAGATGCCTGCCTCGTTGGGCGTGCACGGACCCGGTGAAATCACGATATGATCGGGTTGCAAGGCCGCAATCGCGGCCAGATCGATTTCATCGTTGCGGTAGACGCGCACGTCTTCACCCAGTTCGCCGAAATATTGCACCAGGTTGTAGGTGAAAGAATCATAGTTATCGATCATCAATAGCATGTCGTTACCACTTATTGAAGTTGATGAATTCAGTTTGTGACTGCTGGAGGGTGATTCCTGACACTGTTCGCGATGGTATTTGTCGCGACGAACGGCGCCCGCGTGCCGGACATTATCGCTTGCCAATTTGGTGTAGACAAGAAAAAAGAGGGAAACAAGAAGGCGGCTACGGGATTGTAGTCGGTACGAACGTCCCCGTTGCCGCAAATGATGAAATGTTCAGTTGATCGGAATGGCCGGTTTTTGATGTGCGGTGCTAATCCTATTTTCAGCAGTCAGGCCATTAATTTTTTGCGAATGAAATGATCAATCGATAATTTCCCCGGTCCATGCAGCAGGAATATCAGCAGGAACATTCCCCAGTAAAGATGCAGCTCACGGCCTGCGTCCGAGAGATCCGGATATGAGGTGGCGGCCACGATATTGAGAATGAACAAGGCTGCCGTACCGAACCGTGAAGCCAGCCCCAGTGCCAGCATGACGGCACCGCCAAGTTCGACCATGGTGGCTGAATAGGCGGCGACCTCCGGCGATATCACAGGTACATGATAAAGATTGGTAAACAGATAAACGGTGGTATCCCAGTTGGCGATTTTCGTTAACCCGGATTTCCAGAAAATATTCGCGATATACAGACGGATACCCAAATCTATGACCGGGCTAATACCATCCAGCCGCAAGATGGCGAACTTGGCCATCTGTGACAGCTTGCGCATCACACTCATGAGTCTCTCCTTATTATTTTGAAGTGCCGAAATCTACCTGTAGCGAACTGCAATCGAAACCACTCCAACCTGCAATCAGCCCGATTTCCGGCCAGAATTATTTGATTCTATCCGACCTCCAGACCGGGATTATTTGCAACTGAACCTGCAATCATCCGCACCGACCCGCAATCGAAACTTTTCGACCAACATTATTTGCAACTGACCGGGCTAGGTGGCGTTGGGCATTATCAAATGCCTACTAAAGTTGGGAAGTCCATGGAAACGTCCGCGAGGTCCAAAGAAAGGCGGTTAAAAAAAGAACGTAAGAAAGCCCAGCAGCACCGTGCGGGATTTTTAAAGATTAACATGAGGCGCAATGCGCTCCGCTTATTGATGCCCTACCATTGCGCCTTATGCGCGTTACCACCCGGCTCGTGGTAGTGTTTACTTGCGTCTTGCCGTTCGCAACCGGAAAACAAGTGGAAGCCTCAGGCTACAAGTCAAGTAGCTTTCTGGCTACTGGCGAATCCGTCAATAAGTTCTCGCCAAGCAAGCGGGCAAATTCTCGGAATTCGTCTTCCCTTTCCTCTATGATCGCGCTGGGCAGTTCTATCTCAGTAAACAATTCCTTCCTGCCATCGCCATAAATCCTATAAATCACAAGTCGGCGGCTTTTTTCGTCTATTTTTACAAAATGGTTGTAATTCAGCATGGCATTAGAATTTAGCCTAATTCCCCATTTATGCCTTACGGCCCTTAGCTTTCAATGCAGCATTTGCCTCGTTGAAGATATCCTCCTTGCTCCGCATACCAGCACTGCTAACGTAAGTTTTATAGTCTGTGGGCAACGCTGAACAATCTTCTATCGCCTTTTCAAATTCGCATAATTTCAGATACGCCTCAGCCCTAAAAAGCAGCGATCCTTGCGTGTAATAGTGAAAGCCAGTATTGCTGCCGAGCTCTATTGCCTTGCTAAAAGAGTCAACTGCTGGAGCCGTAAATCCTTGCTGCAACTGCAACAGCCCAAGCCCATAAAAATCCGCTGGTTCCTTTGCATCAAAAGAAACGACATGTTGAAGGTCACTAATCGCCCCATCAAAGTTGCCCATATGCTCACGGACCGACGCTCTCTTGCGATACCCCGCCATTTCGGTAGACTTCTCTTGAATTAGCCATTCACAAATTTCCAGCGCCGTCTGGTAGTCTGTCTTGCAGGCATAGTCGTACGCTTTCTTTAGAATACGGTCGAGTTCCACCTCTGAAGTAGGGCGAGTCAGTTTCTGGGTTATCATCGCACAAGATTCCCGCCACAAAGCTCGCTAACTAATCCACGAGCGCACTGCTCAATATCCGTAAAACCACCAGTAACACCTATCACACTACGCTTTTTCCTTCGACCGGCTTGCTGCTGCAGTTGTTCATAAATGAGCGATTTGCACGTTTCCCGAGCCTCTCTCCATTCGCGATCACAATCAGATTTCTCAGATGTGCAGATGTTCTTAACCGCTCGACCCATCTGGTAGACTGACTGAACAAACGTATTATTTGCCGATGTTCCTGGTGTGAATACATCAAAAGGAGTGGGCGCCGGGGTGAATCCTCCACTACCAGTACTTGAACCCGAACCAAACGGATCAAGACCCTCCGGATCGGTGAATTTCAGCGGATTCTGATTTGCGTATCCGTAAGTGTTCAGGCCCCCTATCAGCCCAATCGGATCACTCTCGACATACCGCCCAGTGCTCGGATCATAGTCCCTGAAGTAGTTATAGTTGAGCCCGGTCTCCTGATCATAGTACTGCCCCGGGAAGCGCAGGTTGAAGAAGAAGTGATGGCCGGTGTTGTTCGGGTCGTCATAGGGCGCACCGGCGTTGAACGGGTCTGTCTGGTCATTGCGCCACACCGCGGTGTTGGCGGTGTCGGTGATCAGCCGCGGCGTATTGAGCTGGTCGGTGTAGATGTAGTAGGTGTGGGTGACGACCGCCGCACCGACGCTGACCGTCACCGGGCTGGAAGTGGTGCTGACGTTGCCGGTGTCGGTGGCGACGGCGGTGAAGGTATAGCTGCCGGCCGGCAC
>JBDSHM010000178.1:0-3791 GCA_039918495.1 Sulfuriferula sp.
GTTGAGGAAATAGGGCAACTCGTCATGGGTCAACTTTTCGAACAGCGTCAGCACATAACGCCCATGCGTTGTAGTCAGGAAATAATTGGTGTTTTCGATCCCTGAAGAAATACCCTTCAGTTCGACCAGCGTACCAATAGCGTACTGGCCGAGCCAGATGCGGGCTTCGTCGGGTGTGACGGTTGTGAAGACAGACATGGCAACAATAGGGGCCGCACATCGGCGACCAATAATTTAGGACGCTGAAATTACCACTGGTGAATTACCCACATCGGCGGATGGATATTTGACTCCAGACCGTCCTTGCGCGCAAACGTACCATCACCCAATTGATCAACCAGGTAATAGGGTTTGCCAACGGCTGGTGTAACTTTGATCATGTAGAGCTTGCCATGCACGCGATATTCCTCGCGCGTCTCCTGTCCATTTTTTTTGATGGTTATCTGGGGCGTTGCATCTTCACCCGTTAATCCTTGCGGGGGTGGAGGAGGAGGCGCATCCGGAACCGGCTGCAGATTGTTGGGGCGATTTGCTGCAGTAGCGGCAATGGGCAATATGATCAGAAAGGCTGCAATAAGGCGGCGCATGATGGCGTCCTTTTATGTTTATGTAATTGTTTTGATTTTAGCAGAGCCTGCCACGGTGCCCTACAAATAAAGTAGAATTTCGCGTTCTCGGGCCGATGGCTCAAAACCGCGTTTTTCGTAATGGTCAAAAATTGCGCTCACCACGTCTTCGGGCCGATCAATCACCTTGATTAAATCCATGTCTTCCGCGTTAATCATGCCTTCATCCACCAGGGTGGACTTAAACCAGTCCAGCAATCCGCCCCAGAATGACGCCTGTACCAGAATAATCGGTATTTTGCGTGTTTTGCCAGTTTGTACCAATGTCAGCGCTTCCATCAACTCGTCCATGGTACCGAAGCCACCGGGCATTACGACGTAGGCTGAAGCAAATTTGACAAACATCACTTTGCGCGCAAAAAAATGCGTAAAACTTTGCGAAATGTCCTGATAAGGATTGTCATGCTGCTCGTGCGGAAGCTGAATGTTCAAACCCACACTGGGAGATTTGCCGAAATAAGCGCCCTTGTTGGCCGCTTCCATGATGCCCGGACCGCCGCCCGAGATAACTGAAAAACCGGCATCCGATAGCTGGCGTGCAAGGCGTTCGGTGAGTTCGTAGTATGGGTGTTCGACGGGGGTGCGGGCGCTGCCGAACATGCTCACCGCCGGACGAATCTCACCCAGCCGTTCGGTAGCCGATACAAACTCTGACATAATCTCGAACATGCGCCAGGATTCACGGGCGTTGTAACCTGCATGAGCGGCCAGTTCAGGATCAGCGGGCTGAGGCAATTTTTCTTTAAGCATTTTGGGGTATCGTGGTGACAAAAAAACTGCTATTGGTGGATGGATCGTCTTATCTGTATCGGGCATTTCACGCGCTGCCGGATATGCGCAATAGCGCCGGCGAACCCACCAGTGCGATTTATGGCGTGCTCAACATGCTACGCCGGTTGAAAAAAGATATCGCTGCTGATTATAGCGCTTGTGTGTTTGACGCCAAAGGCAAAACCTTTCGCGACGACTGGTATCCGGAGTATAAGGCGCACCGGCCTTCCATGCCAGACGACCTGGTACGTCAGATCGAACCCCTACATAACGCTATCCGGGCCATGGGATGGCCTTTGCTGATGATCGACGGCGTTGAGGCCGACGACGTGATCGGCACACTGGTCAAAATGGCTGAAGCCGAGGGTATGCACAGCATTGTCTCCACAGGCGACAAGGACATGGCACAACTGGTAAACCCACACGTCACGCTGGTCAACACCATGACCAATGAAACGCTGGATGAAGCAGCGGTGTTGACCAAATTCGGCATTCCGCCTGCGCGTATTGTGGATTACCTGACGCTGGTGGGCGATGCGGTGGACAATGTACCGGGAGTGGAAAAAGTGGGCCCCAAAACAGCCGTGAAATGGCTCACTGAATACGGCACACTGGACAATCTCATTACTCAGGCCGGGCAAGTGAAAGGCGCGGTGGGCGACAATCTGCGTCGTGCGCTCGACTGGCTGCCCACCGGCCGCAAACTGATTACCATTCGCACCGATGTGGCTTTGCCGGTGGATGTACATGCGCTGGTGATGGATACGCCCGACAAAACCGCGTTAAGTGCACTCTATACCCACTATGAATTCAAGAGCTGGCTGCGCGATCTCGACAATGGCACATCTGGCTCTGTAACAAATCCGGTCACGACGGATATGTTTGCCAACGATGCGCAACCCGCAGTACCCGTGCAGCGCCATTACGATACCCTGCTGACACAGGCGCAGCTTGATACGTGGTTAGCCAGATTGATGACAGCCACATTGGTTTGTCTGGATACAGAAACCACGAGCCTCGACCCGCTTCAGGCGCAGATTGTAGGTATGTCTTTCGCCATCGAGCCACACCACGCAGCCTACCTGCCATTGGCGCACGTCGGACCCGATGCACCCCAACAACTTGACCGTGACAGCGTACTGGCACAACTCAAGCCCTGGCTGGAGGATCCCGCTCGCGCCAAACTCGGCCAGAATCTCAAATACGACATGCACGTACTGGCTAACCACGGCATTCAGTTGGCTGGTGTGGCGCACGACACACTACTGCAATCTTATGTAGTGGAATCACACCAGTCGCGCAATATGGATAGCCTTGCCCTCCGACATCTCGGCATCACCACCATCACCTACGCCCAAGTCGCCGGCAAGGGGGCCGGGCAAATCGGCTTTGACCAGGTAGACGTGGCACGTGCCACCGAATACGCAGCCGAGGATGCCGATGTAACGCTGCAGTTGCATCAATCCATGTATCCGCGCATTGCTGCCGATACCAAACTGGATTATGTATACCGCCAGCTGGAAATGCCTTTGTTATCGATACTCTGGAAAATCGAGCGCAACGGCGTATTGCTCGACGTTAAATTACTCGACGCGCAAAGCCGCGAACTCGGCCAGAAAATGCTCGCGCTGGAGCAGCAGGCGCATACGGCTGCCGGGCAACCGTTCAACCTCAACTCGCCCAAACAGATACAGGAAATCCTGTTCACTCAACTGGGCTTGCCGGTCATCAAGAAAACGCCCAGCGGCGTGCCTTCTACCGACGAGGACGTGCTCACCCAGCTGGCCCTTGATTACCCCCTGCCCAAGCTATTGCTGGCATACCGGGGCCTCGCCAAACTCAAATCCACTTATACCGACAAACTGCCGCGCATGGTCAACCCCGCCACCGGCCGGGTGCACACCAGTTATTCGCAGGCGGTAGCGGTCACCGGGCGACTGTCCAGCTCCGATCCCAATCTGCAGAACATACCAGTCAAAACCGCTGAAGGACGGCGTATACGCGAAGCCTTCATTGCACCGCCGGGCAGCCATATCATTTCAGCTGACTACTCGCAAATCGAATTGCGCATCATGGCGCACCTCTCCAACGATGCCAGCCTGCTCAAAGCCTTCGCCGAGGACGCCGATATCCACAGCGCCACGGCTGCCGAAATATTCGGCATGCCGCAAGCGGAAATTGGCCCGGAACAGCGCCGCGTCGCCAAGACCATCAACTTCGGACTGATCTACGGCATGTCCGCTTTCGGGCTGGCTAACCAGCTAGGCATCGACCGCAGCGCTGCACAATCCTATATCGACCGTTATTTCGCTCGCTACCCCGGTGTCGCCGATTACATGCGACGCACCCGAGATCAGGCGCGCGAACAAGGTTATGTGGAAACCGTATTCGGAC
>JBDSHM010000179.1:0-2157 GCA_039918495.1 Sulfuriferula sp.
CCGAACAGGCAGGCCAGGGCAAGCCGATGTCGGGCGTTAAGTTGTGCTATCCGACGTTTCAAGGGGATATTCATGATTGTTTATAGATTGAAAATCGCATCAGAGTATATGGTTTTCCCTTTCCGGAGAATACACGGATGTAGCAATGCCGAGATTGAAAAGCGTGTTTATGCTGTTGATTTTATGCCTTCTAAACGGCCTTGTGAGAGGAAGTACGATTTTGACGGTTTGCGAGCATACAGGTAAGCTGCAACGCCTGTTCTTCCGGAGTAATCATTGTGGCCGAAAAACTTGTAATGATGTTGTTGACCATCAGTCCAGACCAGCCGCACTTATGCGGCACACCGTTCTTTCAGGCGGCTTCGGCAGCTGCGATGGATGTCGAGGTGGAAGTATATTTTGCCAGTAGTGCTACCCGACTGCTCGTTCGAGGCGTTGCCGAGGGAATCCACCCCTCCGACAACAAGGAAAAATCGGTATATGGTTTCATGCAGGATGCGGCGCAGCTGGGGGTTAAGTTTTTTGCCTGTGGCGGTGCCCTTGCTGCATATGCCATCACCCCGGAATTATTGATTCCTGAATGTACCGGTATCGCAGGCGGGGCTTCCTACATCTGCCGGGTGATGGACGATGAATGGAAGTCCATTACTTACTGATTTTCGGTGGCTCGATGGTCTACAAATAGCTGAACCCTGATAAAGGCGGCTTCCAGATCCTCGAATATGTTAGCCGCTTCGTCCCAGCTTGTTGCTTTGATGGCCTGCTCAATTGTGCCGCATAGATGTTGCATTTCACACGCGGCGATGTAAGCGGATGCGCCCTTGATTTCGTGTGCGGCATGAGCGCTACTGGCTGATTGTGTTTGTATCCCGTTACCCAATTCAATGAGCAGCGGTGCTGTACTGGTGCAATACAGATCTAGCAGTTCCGAAATCAGGGCTGCGTCATGTTGGCAATTTTTTTCCAGTGCGGACATGTCAACTGGATTGTCATTTGCGGCAGAATCAGACTGGATTATGGTAACTGGCTGGATAATTTCATGATTGAGCCAACGGACCAGCATATTGGATAGTTCTTCTTCCTGGACTGGTTTAGCCAAATAATCATTCATCCCTGCTGCCAGGCATTGTTCGCGTGCTCCGCGCATGGCGTTGGCTGTCATGGCGATTATCGGTCCGGCGTCGGGAGTGGTTTTGCGGATTTGGATGGTTGCCTGATAGCCGTCCATCACCGGCATTTGGCAATCCATCAGAGTCAAGTCATAGGCTCCGGTTTGGGCAAGTGTTGCTGCTTCAAGGCCATTTGCAGCGATATCCACCTGTGCCCCGAGGTGGCGTAATAAGTGCTGTATCACTTTCTGATTGACGATATTATCCTCGGCAACCAGAATTCGTTTTCCCGTGAATTTAGCGTGATCAGGATGAGAGGATGATACTTGGGTGGTTGTCGCAACTGACTTGACACGAATCAGCGGCAAAGTGCAGTGAAATGAGCTGCCTTGGCCTGCAATGCTTTCTACACGGATGTGCCCACCCATCATTTCTGTCAATTGTTTGCAAATCGCCAGACCGAGACCAGTGCCGCCGTATTTGCGCGTGGTGGAGCCGTCAGCCTGAGAAAATGAACGGAACAGACGGCTTTGCGTTTCGGCAGATATCCCGATACCCGTATCTTCCACCGTAAATCTAATCCAGCATGTCGAATCAGAATCTTTTTCAGGCACGCACGTAACCTTAATATGTACGGCCCCGGCGTGGGTGAATTTGAGCGCATTGTCCACCAGATTGGTGAGTATCTGACGTAATCGGTTAGGGTCGCCGCGCACATGTTCGGGAACATCTGCATTAAAGTTGCAATCGAAACCCAGCGCCATTTCTTCGGCTCTGTTCGCGAACAGGCCGGCTATCTCCAAAACCGTTTCGTGCAGATTGAAATCGATCGATTCGAGATTGAGTTTGCCTGCGTCAATTTTTGAGAAATCGAGTATGTCGTTAATAATGGTCAGCAGGCTTTTCCCTGAGCTGTGTATAGCTTGGGCATATTCCCGCTGTTGAGGACTCAAAGTGGTTTTGAGTATGAGATTGGCCATTCCGATAACGCCATTCATCGGTGTGCGGATTTCATGGCTGACATTGGCAACAAACTCCGCCTTGAGTC
>JBDSHM010000180.1:0-2159 GCA_039918495.1 Sulfuriferula sp.
GGCGTAATGATTACCCGAGGCGCCGTATTTGCCGGTTATGCGGGCGGCAAGTTGGTAGCCTTGGCACTGGATACAGGAGCGGTTGGCTGGGAAGCCAGCGTAGCTATTCCCAAAGGCGCATCCGAAATCGAGCGTATTGCGGATGTTACCAGCACGCCAGTCGCCGATGACAAGCAAGTATGTGCTGCCGCTTACCAGGGCCGCGTGGCATGCTTTGACCTGCGCTCGGGCAATCTCAACTGGGCGCGTGAGATGTCCAGCGTGGCCGGGATTACCATGGATGACAGCAATCTTTATGTAACCAATGACAAAGGCGAAGTGGTCGCGCTGGAAAAAACCCGCGGAGCAAGCCTGTGGACGCAGGATAAATTGCGCGCCCGCGGCACCACTGCGCCACGGCGGGTGGGTGCTTATCTGGCGGTAGGCGATGGTCAGGGTTATGTACACCTGCTGGCGCTTGATGACGGCCATTTTGCAGGACGCAGCGCCACTGATGGCTCCGCTATTATCAGCCGCCCGCAACCCCGTAGCGGCGGGCTTGTCGTGCAAACAGCCAATGGCAATGTCTACGCACTCGCGTTGTAATATCTAAACCGGAACCAATCGCCGTCCAATCCACGGCGATGCAAACACCATGAAACCCACTCTCGTACTGGTCGGCCGCCCCAATGTGGGCAAATCCACCCTGTTTAACCGTCTGACCAAGACGCGTGATGCCATTGTTGCGGATATTCCCGGGCTTACCCGGGATCGCCATTACGGCCACGGCAAGGTGGGGGACAAACCTTATCTGGTGGTCGATACAGGCGGCTTCGAACCTGTGGTGAAAGACGGCATCATGCATGAAATGGCCCGTCAGACCCTGCAGGCTGTCGACGAAGCCGATGTCATTCTGTTCATGGTGGACGTGCGCACCGGCTGCACCGCACAGGACAAAATCATTGCCGACCGCCTGCGCCAGAGTGGGCGCCCGGTATATCTGGTAGTAAATAAAGCCGAAGGTATGCGCCGTGAAGTCGTGACGGCCGAATTCCACGAACTGGCACTAGGCGATCCGCTGGCAATTTCCGCCAGCCACGGCGAAGGGGTACAGGAACTGGTGGAGTTGGCACTCGAGACCTTCCCCGACGCCACCGAAGACGAGTCCGACAAGCATCCTAAAATCGCTATCGTTGGCCGCCCCAACGTCGGTAAATCCACGCTGGTCAATACGCTCCTCGGTGAAGAACGGGTCATTGCCTTCGATCAGCCGGGCACCACCCGTGACAGCATCTACATTGATTTTGAACGCGCCGGCAAAAAATACACGCTGATCGATACCGCCGGCGTGCGTCGCCGCGGCAAGATTTTTGAAGCCATCGAGAAATTCTCCGTGGTCAAAACTTTGCAGGCTATCGAGGACGCCAACGTAGTGGTACTGGTGCTGGACGCACAGACCGATATCTCCGAGCAAGACGCGCATATGGCCGGTTTCATACTGGAGACCGGCCGCGCCTTGGTGGTGGCGGTAAACAAGTGGGATGACCTCGACGACTACAAACGCGACACGGTCAAACGCGAAATTTCGCGCAAGCTGCAATTCCTTGAATTTGCCAAATTCCATTACATTTCCGCGCTCAAGGGCAATGGCGTGGGCGGACTGATCGGCTCGGTGGATCTGGCCTATGCGGCTGCCATGGCCAAAATGCCAACACCCCAGCTCACCCGTATTCTGATGGATGCCGTCATTGCCCATCAGCCGCCCAAGTCCGGTCCGTTCCGTCCCAAGCCGCGCTACGCCCACCAAGGCGGAATGAATCCACCCCTTATCGTGGTGCACGGCAGCGCGCTGGATAAAATCAGCGCCAGTTATAAACGTTATCTGGAAAAAACCTTCCGTCAGGCGTTCAAGCTGGAAGGCACGCCATTGCGGGTGCAGTTCAACGTGGGCGCAAACCCGTTCGCCGGCAGGAAACCCGCGCCGCTCACCGAGAACGAAGAACGCCAGGCGCACCGCAAGCGCATGGTAGGACGCAAGCTATATGGGAAACAGCGCAAAAAATATTGAGCTGTCAAAAACAAGAAGGAGACAATATGAGTGAAGCCAACGAAACCCGCGAAATTCGCATCAACCCTATCGTGCCCAGCGAATCGGTGCTGGTTGCGACAGCACGTAGCAT
>JBDSHM010000181.1:0-1733 GCA_039918495.1 Sulfuriferula sp.
CGTACCTCCTTCCCCAGCACTGCGGTACGCGCAACGAGCACACCAATCAGATTGGCCATGGAGGTGCCGGTCACAAACAGACCACTGGCCGTGTCCGGAAAGCTGAACAGTTCGCGCATCCACTGCAATATCTGACGTTCCACCTCGATGGGTATCTGGTCGCGCCCCCCCAGGTTGGCGTTCAACCCAGCCGCCAGCATCTCCGCCAGCATGCCCACTGGCGTGCCGCCGCCATGCACCCAGCCCATGAAACCGGGATGCGCGTTACCTACGGCATACGGCAGCACATCGCGCATGAAGCTGGCATGTGCCGTGGCGAGATCGGTTGGTTGCACCGGCAGCGATTCGTGGAACAGATCGCGCACCGGCTGCGGAATCGGCTGCCATACCGGACGTTCACGGATGTGTTCCAGATAGTCCAGCATGTCATCGAGCATGCGATGACCTTGGGCGCGGAGGTCTTGCCAGTCTGACGGGTCAAGCGTGTGTGGAGAAGTCCCGTGGCTATCTTCGTTCATGGTGAGTCAGGCAAATTTTGTTCCGGACGGAAGGCATAGGTTACCTCAAATACCCCACGAAGCGGTGCCGGGCGTGCTGATGATGCAAACGGATTCATGTCAGCAAATCGACAGGAAAAACCGCGTCGTTTCCTGAGTTTATGTGCGATAACGCACGGTGCGTCACGGGCATGAGGCAGAGACTGTTCAAGTGGTTAACAGTAAATTATTCAGGAGATTCGAAATGCCCATCTCATCCCCCGCCACCCGACAAGCAGTGACTGCATCCATTCCCTCCGCTGTACACAATACCGATATATGGACTCTGCTAGGGCTTGCCATGCTGGGTGTACGGCTGGTTCAGGGATGGGTGTACTGGGCAGGTGCCAGTCGACGGTTGATCTACAGCGTAGGCAAGCTTGATCCCGCTTCGAGCGGCTACATGGCTCACAAAATGAATACCGCAATTCCCGGAGCAATTTTGGGTACTGGGGATGCGCTCAGCAGTTTGCTCCACCATCCAACCCTGTTGCATATATCCATTATTGCATTCACGCTAGTTGAGTTGTTGGTCGGTCTGGGTTTGATCTTCGGTTTCATGACGCGTTTTTTCAGCTTGATCAGTGTTGGTCTGGCGGTCTCGTTGATGCTGATGTTCGGATGGCTCGGTTCCACTTGTGTCGACGAATGGACCATGGCCTCGAACAGCTTTGCCATGGGTCTGGGCATCATGATTGCCGGAGGTGGTCGCTGGTGGTCGCTGGATCACTTGGTAGCGAAGAAATTTCCCAATCTGGCGAGCCGCAGGTGGTTCCCCTGGTTGTTCAGTGGCCCGTTGCCAACCGTCATGGTCTCGCGGTTCGCAAAGCTATTCGGGGTTCTCGCTATCGTATTCGCCGTGGTTTTTTACGGGTATCTGCGCGGGGCCGTGATCAGTCCGTTGGCACCGAGAACCAGTTCGAAGCAGCATCATATAGCACTGACCCAGGCGACGCTTTCACCGTCCGGAGATTTGACGCTGTCCGCATACGTGAACGCCGGTCCGGATACGCAAGGCGCCTATGTGATTCGAGCATCGGTTATTGATGCGCATGGACAGGTAGTAGAAACCTGGGATGGAAAGACCCTGAGCGCATTGCCGAAAACCGGTTTTTCGAACGAATATAAATATTCTGTTTTCAAACCGACGCAGTATGGATTCGTCGGTGTGGTCGGGGCGCGCGCCCGAATTTCATT
>JBDSHM010000182.1:0-4078 GCA_039918495.1 Sulfuriferula sp.
TCGTGCGCGTCGGGATTCTCTTCAAACCGTTCCTTGCCGTGAAAGACCAGGAAGTACAGCCGGAATGAATAGAAAGCGGTCACAAATACGCTCGCCACGACGGCGAAATAGGCAAAGCCGGA
Organism: Sulfuriferula sp.; assembly: GCA_039918495.1. GTDB lineage: Bacteria > Pseudomonadota > Gammaproteobacteria > Burkholderiales > Sulfuriferulaceae > Sulfuriferula. Next base: position 123 of record JBDSHM010000182.1, read on the forward strand.
GCCGGGCAGATGTGAGAGCCCTACCGCCTCGATGATACTGTCCTTGGAATAAAAACCGGACAGGAACGGCGTGCCGATCAACGCCAGCGAGCCAACCAGAAAAGTAATCCAGGTAATCGGCATGTACTTGCGCAAACCGCCCATGTTACGAATATCCTGGTTGTGATGCATACCGATAATCACCGAACCGGCGGCCAGGAACAGCAATGCCTTGAAAAAGGCGTGCGTCATCAAGTGAAATACGGCGACAGAATAGGCCGACGCGCCCAATGCCACCGTCATGTAACCCAGCTGGGACAAGGTGGAATAAGCAATCACGCGTTTGATGTCATTCTGGATCATGCCCAGGAAACCCATGAACAACGCGGTAATCGCTCCGATCACCATCACGAATGAAAGTGCGGTCTGCGACAACTCGAACAAAGGCGACATACGTGCCACCATGAAGATGCCTGCTGTCACCATGGTTGCTGCATGGATCAGCGCAGAAATCGGCGTCGGGCCTTCCATCGAATCGGGCAACCATACATGTAGCGGGAACTGCGCGGATTTACCCATCGCGCCGATAAACAGCAGGATGCAGATCAACGTCATTAACGACCAGTGTTGACCCGGGATAATACTGATCGTATGGCTCGCCAGGCTCGGTGCCTGAGCGAATACCGAGGCATAATCCAGCGTACCGAAGTAGGTGAGCACCAGACCGATGCCGAGCAGGAAACCGAAATCGCCGACGCGGTTGACCAGAAAAGCTTTCAGGTTGGCGTAGATCGCCGTTGGCTTGGTATGCCAGAAGCCGATCAGCAGGTAGGAAACCAGACCAACTGCCTCCCAACCGAAGAACAACTGCAGGAAATTATTGGCCATCACCAGCATCAGCATGGCAAAAGTAAACAGCGAAATGTAGCTGAAAAAGCGCTGATATCCGGGATCGTCCTTCATGTAGCCAATGGTGTAAATATGCACCATCAGCGAAACGAAGGTCACCACCAACATCATCATGGTTGTCAGCGGATCAATCAGGAAACCGATCTCGAAACGGATATTACCGCTGGTCATCCAGGTATAAACGGTCCCATTGAAGATATGCCCGGCCTGGACATCCTGAAAGATGATCCAGGAAACCCAACATGCGACTGCGACGCCGGCAATCGTGATCAGATGCGACAAGGTACGACCGATAGCCCAGCCGAACAGGCCCGTAATCACTGAGCCGAGCAACGGTGCCAGCGGCACCAGGAGATAGAGTTTTTGCATTTCCGTCATGGTTATTTCCCGTCGGGTTCGCCTCGGCGCCCGTTAGCCTTTCAGATGATCCAGATCGTCCACGTTGATGGTGTGCAGATTACGGAACAGCACCACCAGAATGGCCAGGCCAATAGCGGATTCCGCCGCTGCCACGGTAAGAATGAAGAACACGAAAATTTGCCCTGCGGTATCGCCCATGTAGTGCGAAAAAGCGATGAAATTCATGTTCACTGCCAGTAACATGAGTTCGATCGCCATGAGCAGGATAATGACGTTCTTGCGATTCAAAAATATGCCCAATATGCTGATTGCGAACAATATCGCGCCTAGCACCAGGTAATGCGAAAGTGACAACACGGGTATCCCCCTTATGATTGCGGTAGCAGCAATGAAGCTGGCAAATTATTTTTCCGGCTGCGTCATCCGTTCAGTCGATACGGCTTTTTCAGATGCCATGGAAACCATGCGAATACGATCTGCCCGTTTGATTTTTACCTGCTGCGATGGATCCTGATATTTCGTGTGTTTGCGGCGACGCATGGTAAGCGCTATTGCGGCAACGATCGCCACCAGCAGAATCACGGCAGCCAGCTCAAACGGATACACGTAATCGGTGTAGAGCAAGCGCCCCAGCTCCTTGGTATTGCTGTAGTTGGCGGCATGCGCAAGCGGCGCTGGCACTGCGCTCAGGCCAAACTGTTTGCCGCCCAGTACGACGGCCATTTCCAGCACCATCAGTGTCGCTACAATAGCGGCCAAAGGCAGATAATCCCAGAAGCCTTCTCGCAACTTGTCGAGGTTGATATCAAGCATCATCACCACGAAAAGGAACAGCACCATAACGGCGCCGACGTAAACCAGCACCAGCGTTATGGCGAGAAACTCCGCTTCCAGCATCAGCCAGAGGCCTGCTGCCGTAAAGAAAGCCAACACCAGAAACAGCGCCGCGTGTACCGGATTGCGTGCGGTAATGACGCGCAATCCGGCAAACAGCAATATCGCTGCGAAAAAATAAAAAACGGCAGTTTCAAAATTCATACTGATCCACTCAATTCTTGAACAGCATTAACGGTATGGTGCATCGGCGGCACGGGCGGCGGCGATTTGCGTCTCGTGCTTATCGCCTACGGCGAGCAGCATGTCTTTGGTGTAATACAGATCGCCGCGTTTTTCGCCGTGGTATTCGAGAATATGTGTTTCCACAATCGAATCCACCGGACAGGATTCTTCACAGAATCCGCAGAAAATACATTTGGTCAGATCGATATCGTAGCGTGTCGTACGGCGCGTGCCATCGTCGCGCTTTTCCGATTCAATGGTGATTGCCAGCGCTGGACATACCGCTTCACACAATTTGCAGGCGATACAACGCTCTTCGCCATTCGGATAGCGGCGCAGCGCATGCAGGCCGCGAAAGCGCGGCGACATCGGCGTTTTTTCCTCGGGGAATTGCACCGTAATCTTGCGCGCAAACAGATGTCGCCCTGTCAGAGCCATACCACGCAGCAGCTCGGTGAGCAGCATGCTGGAAAAGAAATGTTTAATCGCTTTCATCAAATTACTCCATCATTCCACGTCTAGTGGAATAGGTAACCGTAGCGGGTTTGCATCATTCCACCCACGAACAATAGCCAGACCAGAGTGACCGGAATAAACACCTTCCAGCCGAGGCGCATGATCTGATCGTAGCGGTAACGCGGGAAAGTGGCGCGGAACCACAAAAACAGAAATAACACGAAACCCACTTTCAGCATCAACCAGACAAAGGCCGGGATCCAGGTGAACGGGGCTATATCAAACAACGGATTCCAGCCGCCAAGGAACATCAATGAGACCAGAGTGGCGATCAAAATCATGTTGGCGTATTCCGCCAGGAAAAAGACCGCGAATGCCATGCCGGAATATTCCACATGAAAACCGGCCACGATCTCGGATTCACCTTCCGCCACGTCAAAGGGTGCGCGGTTGATTTCCGCGACACCTGCAATCAGATAAACAATGAACATTGGAAACAGCGGCAGCCAGTACCAGCTGAACATCCCGCCTGCCTGTCCTTTCACAATGTCGATCAGATTCAGACTTTGCGACGCCATCAACACACCGACCAGTGCGAAGCCCATGGCGATTTCGTAAGACACGATTTGTGCAGCCGAACGCAAACTGCCAAGGAACGCATATTTCGAGTTGGATGCCCAGCCCGCGATGATGACGCCATATACCCCCATGGAAGTGATGGCCATGATGTAGAGCAGTCCGGCATCTACATTGGCCAGCACCAGCTCGGGCGTGAATGGAATTACTGCCCAGGCGGCCAGGGCCGGCGCAATGGTCAGCACCGGGGCCAAAACGAACAGGAACTTGTTGGAACCGCTGGGGATGATGATTTCCTTCATCATCAGTTTGAGTCCGTCGGCGATCGGTTGCAGCAAACCTTTGAAGCCGACCCTGTTGGGACCGATACGAACCTGCATATAGCCAATTACCTTGCGCTCAGCGTAGGTAAGATAAGCCACAGCAATCATCAGCGGACCGACAATGGCGATAATCTTGGCTAGCGACCACACTGCCGGCCAGGTGAATCCAAACAGGTTTTGCAAAAATTCCATGTTATGCACGCTCCACGGAGACTTCACCCAACATTGCGCCCAATACCGCAGTCAGGGGATGTGCAGCGGGTAGCCGCACACAATGATCCGGTAGACGGTCAT
>JBDSHM010000183.1:0-2101 GCA_039918495.1 Sulfuriferula sp.
ATCAAGGTGCGTTTCTTCGTACCTGAAACCCGGCTCGCCGCCCTCCATGCCGGTGGCAGCGTGCGCATCAGCTGCGATGGTTGCGGCGCACCCATCGCCGCTACGGTGCGCTTCATTGCCCAGCAAGCCGAATACACACCGCCAGTGTTGTATAGCGAAAATAACCGCCACCGCCTGGTGTATATGGTGGAAGCGTGGCCTGCATCGAAGGATGCGACGCGACTCCATCCCGGCCAACCGGTCGACGTCACATTGCAATGAGCGACCAACTGCTCATCGATGTACGCGGCCTGAGCAAGTCATTCAATGGCAAGCCGGCAGTCAAAGGCTTATCGATACAAGTAAAACGTGGCGAAATCTTCGGTTTTCTCGGCCCGAACGGCAGCGGCAAGACCACCTCGATTCGCATGCTGTGCGGGCTGCTCACACCGGATTCCGGTAGCGGCACCTGCCTGGATTTTGACGTACTCACGCAGAGCCGCGAAATCAAGAAACAGGTGGGTTACATGACCCAGCGTTTCAGTTTTTATGATGACTTATCCATCCGTGAAAATCTAGATTTTGTGGCGCGTATGTATGGCATGGATAACCGCCGCAACGTGGTGCAACAATCGATGACCGATCTCGGTCTGGCCGACCGGCACGAACAATTGGCGGGCACCCTGTCGGGCGGCTGGAAACAACGCTTGGCGCTGGCTGCGTGCATGCTGCATCAGCCCCGCCTGCTGTTGCTGGATGAACCGACCGCCGGCGTCGATCCCAAGGCGCGGCGTGACTTCTGGGATGAGATTCATCGCCTGTCCGGACAGGGTATCAGCGTACTGGTATCCACCCATTACATGGATGAGGCTGCGCGTTGTCATCGTCTGGGCTACATCGCCTATGGCGATCTGCTCGCATCGGGCACACCTGAAGAACTATTGGCTGCCAGCAAACTCGTCAGCTATAACGTACACAGCAGCGACCTGGCAGTTGGGGAACGCCTCAAAGCATTGCCGGGTGTCGATCAGGTGGTCGCAATGGGGCATGTTTACAGCGTCAGCGGTACGGATGGAGAGCGCATCCGTCAGAACCTGTCGGCGCTGGAAGGCTTGCGCTTCGAACCTGCGGAAACCGGGTTGGAGCAGGTATTCATACAACTCATGGAGCGCACGCCGGAGAACGCTTCATGAAGCTGCCGCTCTCACTGCATCGCCTGTGGGCCATCGTTGTAAAGGAATTCATCCAGCTAAGGCGCGACCGCATTACCTTTGCCATGATGGTGGGTATCCCGGTAATGCAATTGGTGCTGTTCGGCTTTGCCATCAATACCGACCCCAAGCACCTGCCGACGGTGGTGCTGGACGCCGATCAGAGCGCGTATTCGCGCAGCTTTACGGCAGCGCTGGAAAACAGCGGCTACTTCGATGTGCGGCCTTACACGGGCGGAATCGCACAGGCCGAGCAGGATATGGCGGTGGGCACGATCCAGTTCATCGTCTCCATCCCCGCCGATTTCTCGCGTAGTCTCACGCGCGGCGAGAGGCCCGCCGTGCTGGTGGAAGCGGACGCCTCCGACCCGTCCGCCACCGGCAACGCGCTGGCAGCGCTGGCCAGCCTCAACCAGAGTGTGCTGTCCCACGACCTGACCGGCGCGCTCGCCCGGTTGAACGGCACGCCGCCGCCGTTCGAAATCCGCGTGCAGCGCAATTACAACCCGGAGGGCATCACCCAGTACAACATCGTGCCGGGGCTGATGGGTACCATCCTCACCATGACTATGATCATGATGACCGGCATGGCCGTCACCCGCGAACTGGAACGCGGCACGCTGGAAAACCTGCTGGCCATGCCGGTTCATCCGCTGGAAGTGATGATCGGCAAAATCATTCCCTACATCATGGTGGGTTACATCCAGGTAGTGGTCATTCTCACTGCCGCATACTTCCTGTTTCATGTACCCATCGCTGGCAGTCTGCTGCTGTTGCTGGCCTGCGTGCTGATTTTTCTGGCAGCCAATCTTGCTGTCGGCATGATGTTTTCCACCATCGCCAAAAGCCAGTTGCAGGCCATGCAGATGACCTTCTTCTTTTTTCTGCCGTCCCTGCTGCTCTCCGGATTC
>JBDSHM010000184.1:0-3798 GCA_039918495.1 Sulfuriferula sp.
GGAGACGGGGCTGACTTACAATTACTTCAGGGATTATGATGCGAGCACTGGACGGTATGTGCAGAGTGATCCGATTGGACTGATGGGGGGGATAAATACTTATGCTTACGCGAATCAGAATCCGCTGAAGTTCGTTGATCCGGAGGGGCTGAGTAGTGATGACCTCTTAGGAGGTGGCGGGTCTGCAAGACCTCCTTTGGGTATCCCGGATGTATCTGCACAAGCACAGCAGCAATTAGCAAAAATCTTACAGAGTGGTATCTCAAACACGATCAATGCAGTTAAGAATGCTTGCAGTGGCGATACTTCCCGTGAAGAGTGCCAAAAGGAGTGCGTCGCTCAATATGAGCGCGATGCAAAGGAATGCGGTGTTGCCAATGCTTTCTGGGGTAAAAAGGGCTATCAGGCGTGCATGAGTCGTGCCGGTGAGTATCTTGGTCAATGTACGCGTCAGTGCGACGGAAAGTAGAATGACGATGAATGTGCCGCGCTTAGAAATTTACTTAAATCAAGAAACAGATCTGTGCATTGCAAAGGTTGAGCGTCAGGATGCCGAGTCAAGGCTGATCGTTGATGTGTCTTTGGACGAGCTAAAAGCCCTCGGTCCGGAAAGTGCAGCGCATCGGGTTTGTGGGACTATTCTCAATATCTTAGGGCTTTGGCATACACGGGCATTTGGAAAATGGGAAGTACCCGCAGTTAGCGAAAATCCCCAAGATGACGACAACTATGACTTTGCTTTAAGACTGATCAATCGCGCTCTCGCGGCTAAAACTACGTTGCATAACAGATCGATCGAGTTGTTGCTGCAACAGGCGGCGATGGAGAGCGAGGATGCTCGCAAGTACCTTGAAGATGCGTGGCCGCTGTTGCGTGATCGGTTGGAAAACCCGTAGCGAAGTCTGATGCGGTAGCGCGAGTAGTCGGCTGCGCCAATCATTGTGTGGCATGTGTCACTGCCGGATGTAAATTGATACAGAGGGGGTGCGGCGTAAAACTTGGACTGGTTTATATCGTAAATCTGAGACTTTCTCGGTATTCGAGGGGACTGAGTGAGTTAAGGGGATATCTTGATGCGCTTTTCGTTATACCAGCTTATGTAAGAATTAACTATCTGCATGAATTGCTCGATGGTTGTCGCATGCCAATTCCGCGGGTAAAACAACTCTGTTTGGACTTGAAGTTGACCCCATTTCACGGACACCTTGATTGTCCTTGCAGGAAGCTAAACCGAAATGACTGAGCGAGATTACACATTTGAAGTCGCCGTATACCTTCGTGGTGACGCTCTAGACCCTAATCATGTTTCGGAGTTGTTGGGTGTTGGTCCGTCCAAAGCGCAATACAAAGGAGAGACGCGTCAAACTTCAACAAACCAGAATTTTGTGACAAAAATTGGCCTATGGGCTCTTGTAGCGCAATCGAAGTCGTCTGATCTTTTCGAGCTTATAGATGAGTTGACTTCGAAAATTAAGAAGAGCGGCGTTTCATTGCTTGAGATTGATGGTGTTCAAGAGGCATATGCGGATGTGTTCATTGCAATGGATGCTGATGAGGATGGTGAAGGGACATGTGAGTTTCAGTTGACTCCTGAAAATTTGAAGGCGCTGGATTGCTTAGGGATTCCCACTCGATTTACGGTTGCCGTTGTTAAAAAATAGGGTATCTGTCAATCAGCGCGCTGTTTTTGGCAGCAAACAGCGTGGGCTTTTACCAGTAGTGCAATACGCAAGTTTGATTTCATAGGTATGTATGATTTTTCCATAGCGCTTATCCTTTAAAAGTTGGAAAATTCAGACCCTTGATTAACATATCAAGGGTGCTTAGATGCTGCTCCAAGGCTGAGAATGACCGGATAATCAGGACTCCATATTGTCAAACAACGGGGCCAAATGTAGCGACCCGCAATCGAACCCCCTCACCTTGCCCTAATAAAGAAGGTGTGATCCATTGCTTGACACGGTCTCTCGCGACTCCGTACTATCGGGCCTATAAATTATAGCCGGTGGCCATGACCTCGGTGGGTGTGGAACGAGCGAACAAAGAGAACAACAAGAATATAGCGCCCGCAGAGGCGCGGAACGAAACAATGTAGCGTCCGCGCTCTAGGGGGAGTTATGGTCAGTCAGTTCGCCGTGTCGGTAGTGATAATCCTGCTGCGTGTAATGCGTGGCCTATATCAGCCAGAGAAACGGTTATCAAACAATATCCCATTAAGCTGTAACCCTGACGTTTTAGGTGGCTTGGCGCGGGCCTTGCGCAGGTCACCTCTGCTGGAAAATCGGGTCCAGCAAGACTTGATCCGAATGCGGATTCGGCACATGTTTTTTTGTGGTGCCCGGGCCGGAGTCGCACATTTCATTATTGCTAGCTCAGTACCTCGCCCTTTTCCAGTCAAGATTGCTGCTTTAACCAGCTTAGATTGGGTACGAAAACTCAACTTAAAAAGCTCTCGATTAAAGATTTTAACACTTAGCCTTGCGCTTGGTTGTTGCTGGCTACCTAAGGTGAGTTTGGCGCTAGGGTGCCCGGCTAATTGGCAATGCGTGGCACCCCAGCTTTCAACTTGGCAGTATTTCTGCCGTAACGGAAACTGTTTAGCCGCTCCAGGAGGAGGTTGGTTATCTGATGGCGAAGCGGTAGAGGCCATGCGAATACACGATATACAAGTTGATCATGCATGCACGCTTTCCGTTCCAATTCCTCCATATAATCAACCCCAGTATTCATGGAATGGCGCGCTGGAGACCTTCAACAGAACCGTGTCATTCAATGACGTTGAAACCTTCTACAACAATACAGTACCTGCGTGTGCGGCAGGATCGACTAGTTACGATATTTGGTTTGAGCGTTCGCGAACCGCCTATTGCGCCTATGGCCAGGGAACTGACGGGAATAGCTACTGTGCTTTAGGAGTTATTAATCCTGAAAAAAATAGAGGAGAATCGACTCGCTGTCTCGGAAACTCAATCAATGTCGGAAACCCGATCAACGCGGGGACCGGCAACAAATTTCAGAACGAATCTGATTATTTAGGCGCCGGATCTTTCCCACTACAGTTGGTGCGTTACTACAACAGTGCCACCAACATCCAGCACAGCACTAATCCTTCATCTCAAGTCGGTCCTGCTTGGTGGATGGGTTTGGGATGGCGCCATAGCTACGAACGGCAGATTGATTTCGTTCAGCTGGCCGGTTTGTCGACTGCTTTTGCATATCGCCCAAACGGAACGGTCATCTACTTTCATCTTCAAAATGGCGCTTTTGTAGCTGATGCAGATATCCCAGCCCACTTAATTCAGCTTACCGACGGTGCTGGGAATACAGTCGGGTGGCAATACGAGAGCACGCTCGATGATCAGATCGAGCATTACGATGCGGGCGGCAAACTAACATCCATTGCAAATCGAGCCGGGCTGGTTCAAACAATTTCGTACGACTCCTACGGTAGAGTAAAAACGGTAACTGACCCCCAAGGCCGTCAACTGACATTTAATTACGATTTGTATTTAATGCGGCTCATATCAATAAGCGATCCCTCGGGTAAGCTCTATACGTTTTCGTATGGCAATGGTCAGTTGCAAACCGTTACTTATCCTGATCTCCATTCGCGAACGTATCTTTATGATGAAGTAGCATTTATTAACGCCAACGGTTTATATAATCAACTCACCGGCATCACCGACGAGAACGGCGTGCGCTACGCCACCTACCGCTACGACGCGCAAGGCCGCGCCTACGACGAAGACCACGGCAGCGGCGCAGGCGGAGGATTGATTGACCACTACAACCTGACCT
>JBDSHM010000185.1:0-4463 GCA_039918495.1 Sulfuriferula sp.
AGATGGGGCGTGCGACTCAGGGCGTGACGCTGATCAATCTCGACGACAAGCAAAAACTCATTGGTGTGCAGCGTGTGCTGGAGCGCGAAGAGGAAGATGGCGAGGAAGTAGAATAATTAATATTCTGATTTAACAATAAATTTTAAGGTATTGATAATGAGTAATATTTATAACTTCAGCGCCGGGCCTGCGGTATTGCCTAAAGCGGTGCTAGAACAAGCCCGGGACGAATTGGTGGATTGGCACGAGAGTGGTATGTCGGTGATGGAAATGAGTCACCGCGGCAAGGAATTCATGGGTATGGCGGCCCAGATGGAAGCGGATCTGCGCGAGTTGATGGGGATCCCGACTAACTACAAGGTGCTGTTCCTGCAGGGTGGGGCGTCTTCGCAATTCGCCATGGTGCCGATGAATCTGCTGCGCGGTAAAACCAGCATGGATTATCTGAATACCGGAGAGTGGTCGAAAAAAGCCATCAAGGAAGCCAAGCGTTATGGTTCTGTCAATGTGGTGGCGAGCAGCGAAGACAAGAACTTCAACTACGCGCCTGCTCAGGATGCGTGGAAGCTTGATTCGAATGCGGCCTTTGCGCATTACACGCCGAATGAAACCATCGGCGGCGTGGAAATTTTCTGGACGCCGAAAACCGGCAATGTGCCGCTGGTGGCGGATATGTCGTCCACCATCTTGTCGCGGCCCATCGACGTGAGCCAATTTGGCCTGATTTACGCCGGTGCGCAGAAAAACATCGGACCGGCCGGATTGACCATCGTCATTGTGCGCGACGACCTGATCGGTCAGACCGTGGCGGGCACGCCCACCATGTTCGACTACAAGACGCATGTCGACAACGACTCCATGTACAACACGCCGCCGACTTACGCGATGTATATCGCCGGGCTGGTGTTCCAGCTGCTGAAGCGTGAAGGCGGCCTGGCCGAGATGGAAAAACGCAATATTGCCAAAGCCGATTTGCTCTACGGTTATCTCGATGCGACCGATTTCTACGCCAGCCCGGTTGCGCGCGACAACCGTTCACGCATGAATATTCCGTTCACGCTGAAAGACGCTGCATTGGACGAGGCATTTCTCAAGGGCGCCAAAGAGCATGGGCTGCTGCAATTAAAAGGCCATCGCTCGGTGGGCGGCATGCGCGCCTCCATCTACAATGCCATGCCGATTGAGGGTGTGGCGGCGTTGGTCAACTACATGAAGGCTTTCGAACAGAAAAATGGCTAAAGCTTTTCAAGTCCAGATACTGAATGCCATTTCCAAACAGGGACTGGCACGCCTGCCCGCAAGCTATACCGTGGGCAGCGATGTGGTGCAACCCGACGCGATTCTGGTGCGCTCCACCAATATGCACGAGATGGATATTCCTGCCTCGGTGCTGGCAATAGGCCGTGCGGGCGCCGGGACCAACAATATCCCTGTCAAAAAACTGTCTGAGCGCGGCGTGCCGGTATTCAATGCACCGGGCGCAAACGCCAATGCGGTAAAGGAACTGGTCATCGCTGGGATGCTGATGGGCGCACGTAATCTGATTCCGGCGATCAGGTTTGTGGAGAAGCTCACCGGTAGTGACGAAGAAATGCACAAAGCTACCGAAGCAGGCAAAAAAAACTTTGCCGGGAGCGAATTGCCGGGCCGCACCCTCGGGGTGATCGGACTGGGCGCGATTGGTTCACTGGTGGCGGATGCTGCCATCAAACTTGGCATGAATGTCATTGGATTCGATCCGGCTATCACTGTTGAGGCTGCCTGGCGTTTGCCTGCACAAGTCAAAAAAGCCAACAGTGTGGAAGAGGTGGTCAAGGCAGCCGACTTTATTACATTGCATGTTCCCTTACTGGATGCCACGCGCAACCTCATCAATGCCGAGCGTATCGCCATGATGCAGGCGGGTACCATCCTGCTGAACTTCGCCCGCGAAGGTATTGTGGATAACGCCGCAGCATTGGATGGTCTGCAATCAGGCCAATTGCGCGCTTACCTCAATGATTTTCCGGCCAATACGCTACAGGGCCAACCGGGCGTGGTGTGTCTGCCGCATCTTGGCGCTTCCACGCGCGAAGCGGAGGATAACTGTGCCGTCATGGTCGCGCAGCAGCTGACGGATTATCTGGAAAACGGCAACATCCTCAATGCCGTCAACTTCCCGAATGTAGATATGCCGCGTGAATCAGCCTATCGGGTAGCCATCGCCAATGCCAATGTGCCCAACATGCTGGGCCAGATTTCTACCGCGATGGCGAATGCCGGACTCAACATTCATACCATGGTCAACAAATCCAGAGGTGAAATGGCCTATACCCTGGTGGACGTGGACAGCACGGTTCCCGATTCGGTTGTAAAAGAATTGTGCGCCATCACCGGCGTGCTGGCTGTGCGCTATTTGCCTGCGATTTAGCCATGGTTGAAGATTTACAAAAATTACGCGCTGAAATTGACTCGCTGGATGTCGAAATTCTCAAGCTTGTCAACCAGCGTGCAGCGCATGCACAGACTATCGGTCGGCTGAAAAACGGCACCGTCTATCGGCCTGAACGCGAAGCCCAGGTGCTGCGCCGCATCAAGGAAATCAATCCCGGTCCCTTGTCAGGCGAAACAGCAGCACGCCTGTTCCGTGAAATCATGTCGGCCTGTCTGGCGCTGGAAAAACCGTTGTCGATTGCCTTCCTGGGTCCGCTGGGTACGTTCAGTCAGGCCGCCGCCCAGAAACATTTCGGTCATGCAGCCGCTTCGGCGCCCTCTATCTCGATAGACGATGTATTTCGCGATGTGGCTTCCGGCAATGCGGATTACGGCGTCGTGCCGGTAGAAAATTCGACCGAAGGTGCCATCAACCGCACACTGGATTTATTGCAGGATAGCTCGTTGAAAATCTGTGGTGAGGTAGCGTTACGCATCCATCAGCACCTATTGCGTAAACAGCCGGGTCTGGATGGTGTGACGACGCTTTACTCGCATAGCCAGTCTTTGGCGCAGTGCCATGAGTGGCTGAACAAGCACCTTCCCAATGTGCAGTGCATTCCGGTCGCCAGCAATGCCGAAGCAGCCCGCATGGCAGCAGATGATGCAACGGCGCTGGCTATTGCGGGCGATGCGGCAGCCGAGTTGTATGGGTTGCAGAAACTGGCTGAGAATATTGAAGATGAACCCAATAACACCACGCGTTTTCTGGTCATAGGCAAGCATGATGCGCCCCCTTCAGGGCAAGACAAGACTTCTTTGTTGATGTCGGCGCACAATCGACCTGGCGCCGTGGTGGAATTGCTGCAACCATTGGCACGTCATGGCGTATCGATGACTAAATTTGAATCGCGTCCAGCCCGTTCAGGTTTGTGGGAATATGTGTTTTTTATTGACTTGGAAGGTCACCGCGATGAACCGCAAGTCGCTGCTGCATTGGCTGAATTGCAGGATAAAGCGGCGTTTTTGAAAGTTCTTGGAGCCTATCCGGTAGGCGTTCTGTAGGTCTTAATAATGAATTTGTGTGATCTGTCCCCGCAATACGTGCGTGCGATTGCGCCGTATCAGCCCGGCAAGCCCATTGCTGAACTTGCACGCGAGTTGGGTTTGGCTGAGCGAGATATCGTGAAATTGGCATCCAACGAAAATCCGCTTGGCCCGAGTCCCAAAGCACTTGTCGCAATTGAAAATGCGCTTGCCGATATCGCGCTCTACCCGGACGGCAGCGGTTTTGAATTGAAAGCGGCGCTGACACGCAAGCTGGCTCTCTCATCCGAACAGATCGTGCTGGGCAATGGCTCCAACGATATACTGGAACAGATAGCGCGCGCATTTCTGGCGCCGGGAACCTCGGCCGTATTTTCCAGACATGCTTTCGCAATTTATGCACTGGCTACCCAGGCTGCTGGCGCCGAAGGTCTAGAAGTCGCGGCGCAGAATTTCGGCCATGATCTGGAAGCCATGCTGGATGTGATTCGTGCCGATACTCGCGTGGTATTCATCGCCAACCCTAACAATCCCACTGGAACCTGGCTATCCAATGCGGCGTTGCTGGCTTTTCTGCAGCGCGTACCGGAAAGTGTCATTGTTGTACTGGATGAGGCTTACGGAGAATATCTGTCGCAGGAACAGCAATCCGACGCGTTGGCCTGGTTGCAGCGCTTCCCGAATCTGGTGGTGAGTCGCACTTTTTCCAAGGCTTATGGCCTGGCCGGTTTGCGCGTAGGCTATGCGCTTACCAGTCGTGCGGTGGCGGATATGATGAACCGTGTCCGCCAGCCGTTTAATGTCAATAGTCTGGCGCTGGTCGCGGCCACGGCGGCGCTCGACGATACGGACTTCATCGCGCGCAGCTACGCATTGAATCAGTTGGGCATGCGCCAGATTATTCAGGGCTTGCTGCTGTTGGGTCTGGAGTACATTCCATCGTTTGGTAACTTTCTGGCCATTCGCATTGGTAATGCGGCTGATATGTACCGCCGTTTACTGGA
>JBDSHM010000186.1:0-2196 GCA_039918495.1 Sulfuriferula sp.
TCGGTTTATCCTAAAGACTTCATCCAGTCGTAAAGTTTGCTCATTAGACTGCGCTTCACGATCTCGCCATTCCTTACCTGAGTGATCAGTACGGAAACATTATCATGGCCACCATTATCATTCGCCATCAGTATCAGCTGAGATGCAGCGAGGGGAAGATTACTGCGCAGTTCACTTATAGCCAACTCGATATCTGCGTCATCCACCATGTCATTCAATCCGTCTGAACACAGCAAATAAATATCGTTTGCCTGGACGTTATGCTCGCAGACATCGACCTGGATCGTTGCCTCGACACCTAGCGCGCGTGACACTAAATTTCGATTGTGTGAAAGCTTGGCTTCGTCGGAAGAAATCATTCCCTGCTCCATTTGATCCTGAAGCAGGGAATGATCATGCGTCAATAATTCCAGCTGCCCCTGACGCAAGCGATAAAGGCGGGAATCTCCTACATGGGCAATGGTTGCCAGACCATGATGAAACAGAATCAGAACGATGGTTGTTCCCATCCCGGCATATTTGCTATCCGTTTGCGCAGTTTTATAAATCGCCAGATTGGTTTTCTCGACTGCCAATTTGACTGCCATCGATTCGCGAGAAAGTTTTGCCGACTGGATGGGCGACGGCGCCATGTCGTTCAGCATGCGTTTAAGATAATCCGTCACCAGGCCGGTCGCAATGGAGCTCGCCACATCCCCGGCCTTGTACCCCCCCATGCCGTCAGCCAGTACCAGCAAGCCGAGATCACTATCCGTTGTGATGCTGTCTTCGTTAAATCTGCGGACCATACCCGAATCTGTAGCACTAGCGACCTCCAGATGAAAAGGACTGCGCGCTGTCATGATTTTTATGACCTCCTGTTTTATTATTGGTATTACGGCAAATATTCTATATTTTTTAGGTTCATTTCAATAGCGTATTCAGCTTTTGATTCTCTCATTGCCTTGGCAGAATAAACAAGACAGACTATGACTGACAGAGAATGTTCATATTTCACTAAAGATATCCGCACAGACGCCGTTCTTACCGTCATTGAGCAATACCGGGAAATACAACAATGGATGTATTTCTCTCCATATACATACTTAAGTTCTCCCGCTTATTTTTTATACCAACGCGGCATCCAATGACGACTAACAAAATCGCCGAAAAACTGGGCCGTTACGAAATTCTCTCTGAGCTGGGCCAAGGCGCCATGGGCGTTGTTTACAAGGCTATCGATCCGCTCATCGGTCGTACCGTGGCCATCAAGACCATCAATCTTGATCTAGCCGGGAGTGACGAGCTAAATTTCGAAGAGCGTTTCTACCGCGAAGCCAAATCGGCCGGCAGTCTCAATCACCCTAACATCGTCACCATTCACGATATCGGCAAAACGGATAACATCGTTTATATGGCGATGGAGTTTTTGGAAGGCCCCACATTAAAAGAAATTCTGGATGTGCATACCGCGATGCCGGTGGAAAAAATCGCCAATATCATCGCTCAGCTTGCGCATGGCCTTGCTTACGCGCATAAACATGGTGTGGTACACCGCGACATCAAACCTGCCAATATCGTCCTGGTACGCGGCGGGATGGCCAAAATTACCGACTTCGGGATCGCACAGATGTCCACCGGTTCCAGAACCCTGGTAGGAACCATTTTGGGCTCACCGAAATACATGGCGCCTGAACAGGTACAGGGTCAAGCCGTGGATGGTCGATCTGATCTGTTTTCGCTGGCTGTCGTGCTCTACGAAATGTTGACAGGCGAGCCGCCTTTCAGCGGCGATAACATCAATACCACCATGTACCGCATCGTAAATGAAGACCCTGTTCCTCCCAAAACACTTGCGCCCCGTATTCCTGAGGAGCTTAATCGAATTATCATTAAAGCGCTGGCCAAGAATCCTGACGAACGCTACCAAAATGCAAAAGAGCTGGCTTACGATCTGAGGCACTATGAAAACAAGCCTGCAGCCGCCTCCCGGGATGTACTATCCAACCCGGCACCGGCCGTAACACAGAAAACCAGGAAAGAAGGTAATACGGTAGGCGACGCAACCGTGTTTCTGGGACCGGCCTCTAATCACCTCAACACTCAAGCTGCGGCCGACAGTGTACGCAACAAACCAGGTCATTCCCTGCATGCCGCGGGGGTTTTTGACTCGCGGAATAGAAATATATTGTTTGCAGCCATTCTTGTTTTGCTGCT
>JBDSHM010000187.1:0-7878 GCA_039918495.1 Sulfuriferula sp.
GAAACTCACATTTTTAGATACTAATGTATTAATGAGTGCTATGTGCGGAGAAACGGAACTGGCAACTCGTTGCTTTGCTGTGATTGATGATCCAGATAGAGAATTTGTAGCTTCGGATTTTTTGAAACTTGAGTTGCTTCCTAAGCCAGTCTGTTTTAAACAAGAAGAATCAGAAGCGTTCTACAGGGAATATCTTTCCGCCACCTCGAAGATGTTGGAAACCACGCCAGAAGCGACTCGGAGGGCTTTCGATCTGGCGTGCCTACATGGATTAGGGGCTATAGATGCGATCCACTTTCAGACAGCAATTGAAGCAGAAGCGGCTGAGTTTATTACCACAGAAAAACCAACGAAGCCCTACTTTAAGATTAATCACCCGTCAGTCGTGGCAACTTCGTTGCGATAGTGTTTGGAACGAGATAGCATAAATCCGGTGCGTAGTTTTATCTCTTTGGGTGCACCATTGGAATGTCTCCTTGTGGCACATTGCTGTCGTCATTACGGAAGGACATTGGTAACCGTTTAGGCCGAACTATAGACCTACGCGACGATGCTCCAGATAGTCCGTTGCAGGTCGCTTCCAGATATTCAGAACAACGAGACAACCTCAATCCAGTGCCCAGTTTCATCTCTTCCGGCGCACCAGATATCAAATGCATACAGCTGGTTACATGGACGTATATTGGCATCCATTGGCATCCGTTTTTATTTACTGTCACCCTGCACGGTGACAAGCTGGTGACACCACAAACTGGCTTGATGTGTTGGCGTGCTCAATATGTCACCCCCACTCGGCACACAAACTCTCCGCCTGTGCCAGCACAAGTTGCACGGCCTCTTCCTGCTTCACCGGCGGGTATTTATACTTGCGCAAAATGCGCTTGACCATCAACCGCAGCTTGGCACGCACGCTGTCGCGCACCGACCAATCAACGCTGGCGTTCTTACGTAAATTCTCGGCCAGTTCGTGGGCGATTTTCTTCAGGGTTTCATCGCCCAGTTCGCGTACTGACTCTTCGTTGTTGGCCAGCGCATCATAGAATGCCAATTCGTCTGAATTCAGGCCCAGTTCAACGCCGCGTTCTGCCACTTCCTTGAACTTTTTCGCCATCGCGATCAATTCTTCCATTACCTGCGCAGTTTCGATGGATCTGTTCTGATAGCGCTGGATGACGTTGGCCAGCATCTCTGAGAACTTGTTGTTCTGTACCACGTTGGTGGTAAAGCGGCTCTTGATCTCGCCTTCCAGCAGGCGTTCCAGCAATTCCACAGCCAGATTGCGTTACGGCAGGTTGCGTACTTCGTTGAGAAAGTCGTCGTCGAGAATGCCGATGTCAGGTTTATCCAGTCCTGCTGCATCGAAGATATCCACTACCTGATCCGAGACAATGGCCGAGCCGATGATTTGGCGTATCGCCAGCTCGCGTTCTTCATTGGTCTTTTTCTGGCTGCTGATTTCTTTTTTGGTGAGCACTACTTTTACCGCCTGGAAGAAAGCAACTTCTTCGCGCACGGCTTTGGCCTCGTCCAGCGTGCAGCACAGCGTGAATGCTTTGGACATGGCCAGTGCATTATCGGCAAAGCGCTGCTTGCCCTCTTTAATTCCCAGTACATGGTTGGCTGCCTTGGCCAGCATGCTGTGGCCGCCCGTGAGGAATCCGCTGTAATCAAATTCATGCATCATCGCGCGCAATACGTCGAGCTTTTCTTCCAGCACTGCATAGGCTTCACGGACATCGACGGTGGGACGACCCCGGCCCTGGCTGGCGGTATATTCTTTCAATGCCTGTTTGAGGTCGCTGGCAATGCCGATGTAATCAACCACCAGTCCGCCCTGCTTGTCATGGAACACACGATTGACGCGAGCAATGGCCTGCATCAGGTTGTGGCCCTTCATCGGCTTGTCCACATACAGCGTATGCACGCAAGGCGCATCGAAGCCGGTCAACCACATGTCGCGCACAATCACCAGGCGTAACGGGTCAGCCGGGTCTTTAAAGCGCTTCTCCAGGCGTTTCTTGACTTGCTTGGAATAGATATGCGGGCGCAGCAGCGGTTTGTCGCTGGCCGAGCCGGTCATCACCACCTTGATCGCACCTTTTTCCGGGTCTTCATCGTGCCACTCGGGGCGCAGTGCAACAATCGCATTGTATAAATGCGCGCAGATGTCACGGCTCATGGCCACGATCATCGCTTTGCCGGATTGCGCCTTGCTGCGTTCTTCAAAGTGATTGATCAGATCGGCCGCTACCTGCTGGATGCGTGGCTCGGCACCGACTATCTTTTCCAGTGCCGCCCAGCGGCTCTTGAGTCTGGCTTGCTGGTCGTCTTCCTCATCTTCGGCCAGTTCATCCACCTCGGCGTCGATGTCGGGCAATGACGCTGGCTTCAGCCCCAGCTTGGCCAGCCGCGATTCATAATAAATCGCCACCGTCGCGCCATCGTCGCGCGCCTGCTGCATATCGTAGATGGAGATGTAATCGCCAAACACCGCCCTCGTATCACGGTCATCCGATGACACCGGCGTGCCGGTAAAGGCCACAAAGGTGGCATTGGGCAGCGCGTCACGCAGATTCTGCGCATAGCCGACCTGATAGCTCGCCGTCGGTTCTGCCGCCATCAGTGCGGTGCTATCGTTTGCTGCAGCGTGCGCAGGCGATGCTTTGCGGGTCTTGAGCTTGGCTTCAAAGCCATATTGAGTACGGTGTGCTTCGTCGGCGATCACCACAATGTTGTGGCGGTCAGACAGCAGCGGATAGCTGTCTTCATCCTCGCCGGGCATGAATTTCTGGATGGTCGCAAACACGATGCCGCCCGATGGCCGATTGGCTAACTTGGCGCGTAAATCCTGGCGGGTTTCGCCCTGCACCGGCTGCTCACGCAATAAGTCCTGCGCCAGTGAGAACACGCCGAATAACTGGCCATCCAGATCGTTGCGGTCGGTGATGACCACGATGGTGGGATTCTCCATCGCCGCCTCGCGCATCACCCGCGCGGCGAAGCAGGTCATGGTGATGCTTTTGCCCGAGCCCTGGGTATGCCACACCACACCGCCTTTTTGACTGCCGCCGGGGCGCGACGCTGCGATCACCTGCGTAATGGCAGCGCGCACTGCGTGGAACTGGTGATAGCCGGCAATCTTTTTCACCAGCGTGCCGTCATCCTCAAACAGTACAAAAAAACGCAAGAAATCGAGCAGATAGGCTGGCGCCAAAATACCGCGTACCAGGGTTTCCAGCTCGTTGAATTGACCCAGCGGATCAAGCGTCACTCCATCTATCGTGCGCCAAGCCATGAAGCGTTCGGCATTGGCGGACAGCGATCCCATCAGCGCTTCGCTGCCATCCGAGATGACCAGTATCTCGTTGTACTGGAACACATCGGGTATCTGTTCTTTATAGGTCTGTATCTGGTCATAGGCTTGCCAGACATCGGCCTTCACATCAGCCGGGTTTTTCAGCTCCAGCAACACCAGCGGCAAACCGTTGACGAACAGGATAATGTCCGGGCGGCGTGTATGTTTGGGGCCTTTGATCGAAAACTGATTCACCGCCAGCCACTCGTTGGCGGCCACGTCGGCAAAGTCGATCAGGCGCACAAAGTCGCCGCGCGTCTCATTATTCTGCTGGTATTCGACCGGCACGCCATTGGTCAGCAAGCGGTGAAAAGCGCGATTGGCCGACAGCAACACCGGCGTATCCAGATTCAACACCTGTTGCAAGGCATCCTCGCGCGCCACCAGCGGGATCAAAGGATTGAGGCGGTTGATCGCGGCGCGCAGGCGCTCAACCAGCAGCACCTGCTGATAGCTGCTGCGCTCGGGTGCATCGCCATCCGGGGCGATGTCGAGGCCGTAGACGGGTGTATAGCCGGTACTTGCCAGCCATTGAAGTGTTTCTTGTTCTAATTGGTCTTCGGTCATTTCAATACCTCCCAATGACCGCCCTTATCGGGGCCAACGCGCGATAGTTGCCCAGACTCCCGAAGTTTTCTGATGGCACGCTCAACCGCGCTTTCCGATCTGCCCAAACGGGCGGCCAATTCGGGGATGGATAGACCGGGATGGTCACTCAATAGCCGCAGAATTTCGTCTGGCGTTTTCCCCGGCGTTTTCCCCGGCGTTTTCCCCGGCGTTTCTACCGAAGTTTGCTCCGATATTTTTCCCGGCAACCAGAACGTCAACATCACTGCGCCAGAAACCGTGGAAAGGACAGGCGGCTCAAGCCCCGCCTCACGCATCAAGCGCGCAATCTTCAAAGTACCGCGTCCCCAGGTTTCAATAATCCCGCGTCGATAAAATGTACCTGCAATCATTGGATTCCAGGGTCTGGATTCGTGCGGAAGAAACAACGCCTCGGGGGTCAGGCCAAAATGCAGCTCACCGATTGACGTAATTTCCAGCCGATCATCGTAAATCGCTACCCCTACCGATCCCCCACCAATTGAATAATCGCGATGCACAAAAGCATTCGCCAGTGCCTCGCGTAACGCCTCCACCGGCAACAGCGGCGTATCCTCACGCGCCATTTTGCCGGGGATAATGCGTCCGGCAATCGGTAGCGATTCGATCAGAAAACGCTCTGCCCGACGCATCAGCGCAAAGGCATTGCCGGAAAACTGGCGGTTATCCAGAAATTCGTCGCGCTCCACGCCCTTAAAGCGCGCAACGCGTAGCTTGAGTTGCGGAAAATCGGGCAAAGGCACTTCGTCTTTACAAAATAGCGCAACCGCAGCACGCGACAATTGCTCGCCGTTCACCAGCAAGCCCAACCCACGCAAAATTTCAACCGGATCACGCGTACCGGGATCATCCATGCGCCCACGGCGTATCGCCTCCTCCAGTGTCAACACCATCTCGCGAGTGTCTAACCGCGTCACATCCCAGCCTTCGGCGGGTTGGTTCTCCCAGCGCTGAACGGCGTGCATATCCTCCAGCAACAAACGCTGATATGTTTCGCGTGGCATCACCTGCGTCGTATTCAACACCCGCTCGTAAGGCACGCCACGAAAGGCACACGGAACCCGCGTCGCACGATCCACTGACAAAACCAGCACCTCGCGCACACCTTCAACCGGCACGCGCTCGACACGGGGAAACAATGGCGGCTCGAAACCTTGAAACTCCTGCGCCAACTCCTCCAGCGTCTTGTCGGATACCTCCTGCCCCACCACCTTGCCCGCAGCGGTCACACCGAACAACACCCTGCCGCCCCGCGTATTCGCCATCGCACAAAAGGTGCGACATGCCTCGGTGCGCTGACCCGTGGATTTTTTCAGCTCCAGCGTGGCTGACTCTCCGGCTGCAACAGCGTGCTGCAAAGCTTGCATCGATGTCATGCGGCAGCTTCCTTAAGCATGGCCTCGGCTTCCGGCAGGCGCAACTGACCGGAGATCAGGCGCGGCAAGAGCGTGTCGCGCAGGGTGGAGAAGGTTTGAGCTTGCATTTGATTTTCAAATATTCGCGCATGAACAGGACTGACTTTGCTAGAAAAAAAGTCAAAGGCTACCTTGCTTGGTCGCACTACATGCAACCGTTTTAAATCAGCCACCGTAACGTGTCCAAGCCCTGTGGTTTGCTTATTTCGAGCCAACTCAGCAAATACTGGGCGCAGATGTTTAAGTGTTTGCAATACGAAAGAACGTTCGTCATCTGCTATAGGTATTACTCGAAAGATGTGCTGATTTAACCATGCTGGGCCGTGATGCCAAACAAAAGTATCAAGTGACGTGTCAGGGTTACCAGACCATGAAAATAAAATCTCGCCAGTATCAATAAAATATTTCTCTGGCATAACAACATCTGAGTAGGCTGTTTGAGATGTAACGCCTGATTTCAGTTCTGCAATCTTGATAATTGGGTATCCTCGGCCTTCACTATTCGGCTCAAATGCCTTGTATGCAGCACCGTTGATATATGAAGCCAAATCATAAATGGAGCAGGTTGACCAACCCTTCGGCACCAAGCCCAGTTCCGATTCCTCGAAGCTGTCAGGGAACAGCGCGGCGGTATCCGCATCCATGCCTTCCGGTTCGCGGCCTTCCTGTTTGGCGCGCACGGGTTCGAAATCCACGAACCACGACTTGAACAGCGCCTGCGCGATGGCTTCCAGTGTGGCGTTTGTTTCGCGCAGGAGGCTGATGCGTTCATCTAAAGCGCGAAGAGTAGCGGCTATACCGGCTTGTTCTGGCACAGAAGGGAGTTTGAACTTGAATTCACAAATCCGACTTGGTGCTGTGTGCTTTACTGTCGATCCAGTAGCACTAGAAACAACCTGATGTCGGTAGTCCCTACTGCGCATCATGTAGTGCAGATAACTGGAGATGACCGGAGCATTGGGATTAACCTCAACCAATCCGACTCGCTGATTATGGAGCCAAACAGTTCCTTCCGTTTTTGGGATAACAGCAGCATAACCAAGAGTATCGGCGGCGCGACTAAGGTCAGTCATGGTCACAACCACATTATCTTTGTGCAAAATATATCCGTCGGGTACAGGTCCAGAATAATACTTGGCTTTACCAAGCTGAAAACCACCGCCAATGGCAAAATTCCCTGGGGTAACTAACTGATAAGGTGTGGGCTCATCGCAGAAGTACTCGCTCTTAAACGCAAATCCATGTTTAACTGAAATAAGGTCGCCTAGCAGAACTTCTTTCCATTCAGAACTCATACCCAAGACCTCCCAGCTTCTGGCGTATCAGTGCATCCAGTTCCGCGCCTTTCGCCATCTGCTCGCCCAGCGTTTCGGTCAGTTTCTGCATCTTGTCGGCAAAGGCTACCTCATCATCCTCAACCGCTTCCGCGCCCACATAACGGCCCGGCGTCAGCACGTGGCCGTGTTCGGCAATCTCTGTCAGAGTGACACTGCGACAGAAACCGGGAATGTCCTGATATTCGGCTGCGCCTGATTCGCCACGCCACGCCTCAACTGTCGCGGCAATATTGGCGATGACTTCATCGGTGAATTCGGTCTGCACGCGGCTAATCATGCGGCCGAGCTTGCGTGCGTCGATGAACAGCACTTCGCCTTGGCGCTTGGTCTTTTGCTTGACTAGAAACCACAGGCAGGCGGGTATCTGGGTGTTGAAGAACAACTGGCCGGGCAGCGCGACCATGACTTCGACCTTGTCGGCCTCGACCATGGCGCGGCGTATATCGCCCTCGCTGTTCTGGCTGGATGACATCGAGCCGTTGGCGAGCACGATACCGGCGCGTCCCGACGGTTTCAGGTGATAGAGCATGTGTTGCAGCCAGGCGTAGTTGGCGTTGCCTTGCGGCGGTGTGCCATAGACCCAGCGGGGATCGCCTTCCAGACTGCCGTGCCACCAGTCGGAGATATTGAACGGCGGATTGGCGAGGATGAAATCGGCGCGCAAATCAGGGTGCTGGTCGCGCACAAAAGTATCGGCAGGCTCTTTGCCCAGATTGAAGTCGATGCCGCGAATCGCCAGGTTCATCGCCGCCAGCCGCCAGGTGGTGGGGTTGGCTTCCTGGCCGTAGATGGACACGTCGCCGAGTTTGCCGCCGTGGGCTTCGATGAAGCGTTCGGACTGCACGAACATGCCGCCACTGCCGCAGCAGGGGTCGTAGACCTGACCGTGGTGCGGGGCAAGGATGGCGACCAGCGTCTTGACGATGGAAGCGGGCGTGTAAAACTGGCCGCCGCGCTTGCCTTCGGCGCTGGCGAACTGACCGAGGAAGTATTCGTACACTTGACCGAGCAGATCACGCGCGTGGTTCTTCGCGACATCAGTGGATTCGCCGAAGCCGATTTTGGAGACCAGATCGACCAGTTCACCCAGCTTGCCATCAGGCAGTTGCACGCGGGCGTAGCGCTTGTCGAGGATGCCTTTGAGTTTGGGATTTTCGGTTTCGAT
>JBDSHM010000188.1:0-2280 GCA_039918495.1 Sulfuriferula sp.
CGCTCAATGCCAGTATTGTGCCGCCGCTACCGCGTGCATTCAAAGGCATGCCTTTATAGCTTCCCTGCGCGTTAAACACGATGTTCGCAGTTTCAGTACCCTGTACTTGGGTTTGCCGCGTAGAAAGCATGGCCTGAATTTGGGTTTTTTGTGCCGGGTCCAGATAAGTGAGATGGCCGTTATCCAGCACAATGCGATCAATTTTTACCTGAGCACTCTCATCGGTCTGATTGCGGTCCAGCAACCAGTTTTTGCGGCCGTCGGGACTCTGTTCGAGAAATAGCTTCGGTTGGGTGAGCTTTACCGTCGATAGCCTGAATTGATGTTCAAACAGATCCGGTAAACGGATTCCGCCATCAACACGTTTGATATTGAACATTAACGGCTGGCTGGCCCAGGCAGGATTGGCAAAGGTGATATCGGTAACCTCAATCCGCGTGACTGGCCAGCCCAGTTTGACATCAAGGTTTCCATTGATGGTCAGGGCACGCCCGGTTTTTTCAGTGACCATACGCTCGACAGGATGGCGTAGCCAGTTCCAGTCGAAAAACAGGACCAACAGGATGAGGGTGATGCTTATCGCTGCCAGAAAATAGACCAGCCATCTCAGGATCCGTCGCAACATGTTAATTTCCGGCAAATGATTGTTCAGTCAATATTCCATGATGACCATTTAAAATCCGTGCGCTAGCGTACACATGAGGGGTTTTCTGACGGTTGCTGACGGCTTCTAGCTGTGAGAGAATCGCGCCACAAAAGTAAATGTACCGGGTGCGAACGCCTTATCATTGCGTTTCGAGCCATCTTCCAGCAAATCATCTTCTCACCATGACCATCCTCACCTGGATTATCGTTGCCAGTTTGCTCGGCAGTGTATTGAGCGTATTGGCAGCTTCGATCTTTGCCTATGCAGCCAAGCCCAGTTGGGTAGGGATGTTGGTGAGCTATGCGATTGGTGCGTTGCTGGGTGCGGTTTTTCTGGAAATATTGCCCCATGCGTTTGAGGCATCGGGCAACGCCCATACAACGGCAGCAACGGTGCTGGCCGGTATTCTGGGTTTTTTCGTACTGGAAAAACTGGTGTTATGGCGCCACTGCCATCACGAAACCTGTGAGACGCATGGTTTGGAGCCGGCCCATCAGCATGCCACTAGCGGCTTCGACCATGGCCGCAGCGGCATGATGATCCTGGTTGGCGATACGTTCCATAATTTCGTCGATGGTATTCTGATCGCAGCAGCGTTTCTGGCAGATATACAGTTGGGTATCATCACGGCGCTGGCCATTATTACCCACGAAATTCCGCAAGAAGTCGGCGATTTCCTGATCCTGCTGCATTCCGGTTACAGTAAGGCACGGGCACTGGCCTATAACCTGCTCTCCAGTGCAGCCACGATGGTTGGTGGCCTGCTGGCGTATTTTGCGTTGCAATCCATGCAGAATCTGGTGCCTGTCTTTCTGGCATTGGCGGCGGCGAGCATGATTTACGTGGCGGTAGCCGATCTGATTCCTGGGCTGCACAAACGTGTCGGACTGGCTGCTACCGTGGAACAGGTGTTGCTGATCGGGGCTGGCATTGCCACCATCGCGGTGACGGAGATGCTGGTAGGAAAATACGCTTAATCTTCTTCTGCAGATCTGCGGCGCTTGCGTCCCGGTGTGTCGAGAAGATAATAGATCAATGCAAGCAGCGCGGCGCCGATGACGAATACGCCAATGCCTTTGAACAAGGATGGCGCAGTGACCACCATCATGATCCAGATATAGGCGCAGGCAAACAAGACAATGTACATGGGGACTCAGGTTTCCAAACACGGATAGATCAAACAGATGACTAAAATTCCAAAAGTAGGTTTCGTTTCGCTGGGCTGCCCCAAGGCGACGTCCGACTCCGAACGTATTCTGACTGAATTGCGTGCCGAAGGGTACATTATTGCGCCGAACTACAGCGATGCCGATCTGGTGGTGGTCAATACCTGCGGGTTTATTGACGCGGCAGTGGAAGAATCGCTTGAGGCCATCGGCGAGGCACTGGCGGAAAACGGCAAAGTCATTGTGACCGGCTGCCTTGGCGCCAAGGGAGATATTGTGCGCGAAACGCATCCGCGCGTATTGGCGGTAACCGGCCCGCATGCGACCGAGGCCGTGATGGAAGCCGTGCATACCCATCTGCCCAAACCGCATGATCCCTATCTTGATCTGGTGCCGGCGCAGGGCATACGCCTGACGCCCGATCACTTCGCCTATCTGAAAATTTCCGAAGGCTGCAACCACCGCTGC
>JBDSHM010000189.1:0-1603 GCA_039918495.1 Sulfuriferula sp.
GCAATCAGTCGGGGCGGCATGCTCACCAAAATCCTGGCTGCCAAACGCGCTGCCCACAGCGGCGCGCACACCATTATCGCCAGTGGGCGCGAAACCGATGTATTGGTGCGCTTGGCAAACGGCGAAGCGATCGGTACACAACTGGAAGCCACTCAGACGCCATTGTCATCGAGAAAAACATGGCTTGCCGATCATCTGCTGGTACGCGGCACGGTGACTCTGGATGCAGGAGCGGTCAAGGCATTGGTACATGACGGGAAAAGCCTGCTGCCGATTGGCGTGATTAACGTCGAGGGCGACTTCGCACGCGGCGAAGTCGTCGCCTGCATGTCGCCGGAAGGTGAACAAATCGCGCGCGGCCTGGCAAATTATGCTGCCAGCGAAGCACGCAAGATTCTGCACTTGCCAAGTACTCAAATTGAAGCCGTACTCGGCTACATTGACGAACCTGAACTCATTCACCGCGACAATTTGGTTTTGCTCAAGAAATCGTAGTGAGATTAATTACAAGCCAGCCTGCATTTTCTGGAGTGCTTGTTTGGAATTATCCACTATCTCGCCTAGCGGACAAAAATATTCATCAGCAAGCGCACGGTGATAGGACAGTGAGGAGGCTGTCGAGATCGGTTTCCATATGCTATCGCGGGCACGCGACCAAGTGCCATCCGAACGACCTATCGCATAAATTTTGCGTTCGCGGTTAGCACAGCGAATCCCCTCCAAACTCACATTCGTCGCGCCCCCCCGTGTCTTGATGACCAATACATAACGCACCACCCCGTCTTTGCCAGGCTCCAGTGTGGTCTTGTCCACAAAATAATGATTTCCGGCGATCCCGCTTACGTAAAATTCCTGGAGATTTATATCCTCTGGATACGCTGGCAGTTGCGTTTTTATTTCTTCCCACGGTTTTTTCTGCTCATCAAAATCCCGGTCGAAGTTTACCCCCCAAGCATGGGCCAAGATGGGTGAAATGAGCATTCCGAGCAGGATAATCCGTATCAATTTGGTCATGATTAGCTATCGCAAAATGTTGCATGATACACCGCAACAATTCCAGACTGTTTGGACGATCCCGGCTAATTATAAATAAACGTGATCACGCGTAAATGGATACGCCAAACTTCCGTTGGCGTGTGGTTTGCCGGCCAGCACCTGAAATAGGGCCATCCAGCCACGTTCAAAGGCATGTGCGGAGCCTGCCATGTAAATACGCCAGATACGGTATTTTTGTTCACCAATCAGACGTTTTGCTTCGCTGCTGTTTGCTTCCAGTCGATGTACCCACTGCCATAGCGTGCGTGCGTAGTGAGGGCGCAGATTTTCTGCATCTAGACACTCCAACCCGCTGCGGGCCAGCGACTCGATGACGCGTGAGGCATGCACCAGCTCACCGCCAGGAAACACATAATCCTCTATGAATTCGGAGATGCCGCTACCCAGCCCGCTGGTATCCAAGCCGGCTGCGGTAATGCCATGGTTCATCACCAATCCGCCGGGTTTGAGCAGACTGAATACCTTGTCGAAATAAGTATCCAGATTACCGCGCCCCACGTGTTCAAACATGCCTACGCTGGCAATTTTGTCGA
This sequence comes from Sulfuriferula sp., assembly GCA_039918495.1. GTDB lineage: Bacteria > Pseudomonadota > Gammaproteobacteria > Burkholderiales > Sulfuriferulaceae > Sulfuriferula. The sequence goes on from JBDSHM010000189.1 coordinate 1,590, forward strand.
ACTGTATGTCTGGA
>JBDSHM010000190.1:0-2049 GCA_039918495.1 Sulfuriferula sp.
CTTAGCATTACTGATATTGACCCGATCCCATACGATTTGCTGTTCGAACGTTTCCTGAACCCGGAGCGGGTGTCGATGCCCGACTTCGACGTGGATTTCTGTCAGGACGGACGCGAGCGCGTCATCAACTACGTCAAGGACAAATACGGGCGCGAGGCGGTATCGCAAATTGTGACCTTTGGTACCCTCGGTTCCAAGTCGGTGATCCGCGATGTAGGGCGTGTGCTCGATATGCCGTATCTACTGTGCGATCAGCTTTCCAAAATGATACCCATCGAGGGGGTCAAGCCTGTCTCGTTACAAAAGGCACTGGAAACCGAACCGCAACTCAAGGAACGTTACGACAGCGAAGAAGACGTGCGCGAGCTGTTCGATCTGGCGCAGAAGCTGGAAGATCTGACCCGCAACGTGGGCATGCATGCCGGCGGTGTGTTGATCGCACCAGGCAAGCTTACCGATTTTTGCCCGCTGTATATCGCCGAAGGGTCGGATTCTGCTGTGTCGCAGTTCGACAAGGACGACGTAGAGAAAGCGGGGCTGGTGAAGTTCGACTTCCTGGGCCTGCGTACGTTGACCATTCTTGATTGGGCAATGCGTTATGTCGCGGCGCTGTCGCCGGATGGCAAAGCCCCCTTCAGCCTGGAAACGCTGCCATTGAGTGATCGGGCGAGTTACGCGTTGCTGAAGGCATGCAATACCACGGCGGTATTTCAGCTCGAATCGCGCGGCATGAAAGACCTGATCCGGCGCCTGCAACCGGATTGCTTCGAGGATGTGGTGGCCCTGGTGGCGTTGTTTCGTCCCGGCCCGCTGGAATCGGGCATGGTGGATGACTTTATTAACCGTAAACACGGCAAGGCACGGGTGGACTATATGCACCCGACACTGGAGGATACGCTCAAGCCCACCTATGGCGTCATTGTTTATCAAGAACAGGTGATGCAAATTGCTCAGGTCATGGGAGGCTATACCCTCGGCTCCGCTGATTTGCTGCGTCGGGCCATGGGTAAGAAAAAAGCCGAAGAGATGGCTGAGCACCGTGATATTTTCGTCAATGGTGCGGTCGCGAAGGGAATCGATGCCAAGCAGGCGACTTACATTTTCGATCTGATGGAAAAATTCGCCGGATATGGCTTCAATAAATCGCACTCGGCTGCGTATGCGCTGGTGGCTTATCACACTGCCTATTTGAAGGCGCATTATCCGGCGGCATTCATGGCGGCGACCTTGTCGGCAGATATGGATGCTACTGACAAGGTAAAGAATTTCTACGAAGATACTTTATTCAATGGGCTGGAAGTCTTGCCGCCGGATATCAATTTGTCCGGTTACCGTTTCGCTCCAGAGAATACCAGGCAAATTCGTTACGGCCTCGGTGCAATCAAGGGTACCGGCGAGGCAGCGATTAGTGCCATCGTTGCAGAACGGGAAAAAGAGGGCCCATTCAAAGACCTGTTCGATCTTGTGAGACGTATAGACAAACGCAGTGTGAATCGCCGCACGCTGGAATCCCTGATTCGGGCAGGAGCGTTTGACAGCATCAACGATCATCGTGCAGCGCTCCTGGCTTCGGTCGGCATGGCGCTGGAACTGGCCGAGCAGGCTGCCGCCGATATCAATCAGGTTAGTTTGTTTGGCGATCTGGATAGTCATCCGGGTAACCAGCCGGGTCTGGCTGATGTGCCGCACTGGCATGAGAAAGAAAAGCTGATGCAGGAAAAAACGGCGCTCGGGTTTTATTTTAGCGGACACCCGTTCGATGCCTATGCGCCTGAGCTGGCCGGGCTGTCCAAGTTGCGCCTTAAAGATGTTGCGCCGGGCCCTAATCCGGTATTACTGGTTGGGATTATCTCTGCGCTGCGCACACAGATGACACGGCGCGGAAAAATGGCTTTTGTTCAACTGGACGATGGAACCACAACACTTGAAGTGCCGGTCTTCAACGAGGTATTTGAGCGTCATCGGGAATGGCTCAAAGAAGACCGTTTGTTGCTGGTAGAAGGCAAAGTGTCGAAGGACGACTACTCGGGCGGCGTGCGGGTAATGGTG
>JBDSHM010000191.1:0-4318 GCA_039918495.1 Sulfuriferula sp.
CTGCCTACCCGAGCTTCAGCCTGCCGATGGCCAATAATTTCGCCTACTTGACTCCCAAATTCGGCGTAAGCCAGACCAATTACTATCTGGATTCGAGCAGCTTGCCGAATAGCGTGCGCACGGTACCGATCACCAGTATAGACAGCGGCTTTTACATGGATCGCACCACCCAGCTGTTTGGCCACAGTTACCATCAGACACTGGAACCACGCATTTATTACGTGTACATCCCGTATCGCGATCAAAGCCGGATTCCCAACTTCGATAGCGGCGAGATCGATTTCAATTTTGCCCAGATGTTCACAGAGAACCGCTTTGCGGGCGGCGACCGCATTAACGATGCCAACCAGATCACCACCGCCGTCACTTCGCGTCTGATTGAACCGGATAGCGGCCTGGAGCGCCTGCGCGTCTCGCTCGGCCAGCGTTTTTACTTCGCTCCCCAGAGAGTCGTGCTGCCTGGCGGCACGCCCTCCAACAGCACCTCTTCCGACGTACTCGCCAGCATAGGCGGCCAGATCAGTCAGGCATGGCGCGCCGAGGCTGCCGTGCAATTCAATACCACCCAGGCCGCAAGCATCCGCAACAGCATCTCCGCAAATTACCATCCGGAGCCGGGGAAAACGCTCAATCTGAGCTATCGCAGTATTCGCGGCACCTATAACGGCCTGGGCGCATCCAACCGCGACGCCATTCGCCAAGTGGACATTTCCGCACAATGGCCCCTGGCACCGCGCTGGTATGGTCTGATGCGTTACAATTATTCTTTTGTGGACGGCCGTCTGGTGGAAGGTTTGGCAGGGCTGGAATACAATGCCGGCTGCTGGGCCATCCGTGGCGTTTTGCAGCGCATTGCCACAGCCACCAGCACGACCAGCAATTCATTCTTCATCCAGCTCGAATTGAACGGTATTGGCCGACTCGGTTCTAACCCGCTCGATGTCCTCAAACAAAGCATTTCCGGCTACGTGAATACCAATGAACTCCAAAACCCTTAATCACACCCTGCATTTATTCACCTTACTCGCCATTTTACTGACAGGCGCAGCCAATGCGGCGCCTGGCGGCACAGCTCAAACGCCGTCCGACACCCCACCAAGCAGCGCAACAACCAAGCGCACTGTATTACCGATCAAACCACTCGACAGTATCGTCGCCGTGGTAAATGACGATGTCATTACCCGCTACGATCTCGATGAGCATTATGATCGTGCCGTGCAGCAATTAAAGACGCGCAATATACCGTTACCCGCGCGTCCGGTGCTGGAGAAACAATTACTGGAACGCATGATCAGAGACCGCATCCAGCTACAGTTCGCCAATCAGACCGGCATCCGCGTGGACGGCCCTACACTGGACAAGGCGCTGGATCGCATCGCTGCCCAGAACAACATGAATCTGGAACAGTTTAAAAGCGCTTTGGCCAAGGAAGGCATTCCTTTCGATAAATTCCGCGGCGACATCCGCAATGAAATTATTTTGCAGCGCTTGCAGGAGCGCGAAGTCGACAGCAAGGTCAATGTCACGGAAGCCGAAGTGGATACCTATCTGGAAAACCAGGCCAAACAAGGCCAGGAAGATGAATACAATTTCGACCACATCCTGATTCGGATTCCCGAGGCCGCCACCACCGAACAAATTCAGCAACAACACGCTCGCGCACAGATGGTTCTGGATGAGCTGAAGAAAGGAGCAGATTTTGCCCAATTGTCTGCCAGCTATTCCGATGCCTCCAATGCACTGGAGGGCGGCAATGTCGGCTGGCGACGCACTTCGCAACTCCCACAACCATTTACCGACGTTCTGGCCAAGATGCAACCCGGCCAGGTATCCGACATTATCCGTAGCAGCAATGGTTTTCATATCATCAAGCTGGTCGACAAGCGTGGACAGAATTCCAAAATGGTTGTCCAGCAAACGCATGTACGGCACATTCTGATCAAGACCAATGAGCTGGTCTCGGCAACCGACGCCAAGAATCGTTTACTGCAAATCCGCGAACGCCTGCTCAATGGAGCTAGCTTCGCAGACATGGCCCGTCAGTACTCGAACGACAGTTCGGCTTCCAAAGGCGGTGATTTGGGTTGGGTGTCGCCAGGCGAAACCGTGCCTGAATTCGAACACGCCATGAATGCACTAAAACCCGGCCAAATCAGCCAGCCCGTGCAAACCCCCTTCGGTTTCCATCTGATTGAGGTGCTGGCACGGCGCGATCAGGACGTTACCAAGGAACGTCAGCGTCTGCTGGCACGTCAGGCGCTGCGTGAGCGCAAGATTGAAGCAGCCAAGGAAGAATGGCTGCGTCAGCTGCGCGACAGTGCCTACGTCGAATACCGTAACGCGGAATAAATCAGCTTGTGACTGCCCCCGTTATTGCCATCACCGCTGGCGAACCCGCCGGTATCGGTCCTGATCTGTGCATACTGCTGGCACAGCAACCACGGGAACAAGCCTGGATCGTCATCGCCGATCATGCGCTTCTGGCTCAGCGTGCGGGCTTGCTGGGCCTGCCGCTGACGCTTCAGCATTATGGCAAAACACCGGTCAGCCGTGCTGCCGGAACGCTTACCATTCTGCACGAGCCGCTACATGCGCACACTACCCCTGGACTGCTGAATCCGGCCAATGGTCATTATGTATTGCAAACCCTGAAACTTGCGGTGCAAGGCTGTATGGACGGCGAATTCTCCGCCATGGTCACAGCACCCATCAATAAGGCCGTCATCAATGACGCCGGCATTCCTTTCACTGGCCATACTGAATTTCTTGCCGCAGAAACCAATACCTCGCATGTTGTGATGATGCTCGCAGGGGGCGGAATGCGCGTGGCACTTGCCACCATACATTTGCCGCTTGCCCAAGTCGCGGCAGCCATCACGCGGGAATCCCTTACCACGACCCTGCGTATCCTGCATCAGGATCTGGTGCAACGTTTCGGCATCACAAAACCGCACATTCTGGTTGCCGGACTCAATCCGCACGCCGGTGAATCGGGGCATCTCGGACAGGAAGAAATCAACATTATCAGTCCTGCACTAAATGAATTACGGGCGCAAGGAATGCATCTGACCGGGCCGTTGCCGGCCGATACGCTATTTAATCCGGCACGGCTGGCGGAGGCCGATTGCGTACTGGCGATGTATCACGACCAGGGTTTGCCGGTACTTAAATATGCCAGCTTCGGCGGCGGCGTGAATATTACCTTGGGCCTGCCCATCATTCGGACCTCGGTAGATCATGGCACCGCACTTGAGCTGGCAGGCACAGGCCGCGCCCATCCAGGCAGTTTGCAAGCTGCGCTCGATATGGCGATGCAGCTGGTTGCACGCGGCCGAGCTTGAGCAGGTACGCCGGCATGTCTCGACATATTCCACGTAAACGCTTCGGACAGCACTTTCTGCGGGACGCAGACATTATCGCCGCGATTGTTCACGCCATTCGCCCGCAGCATGCGGATAACATGGTGGAAATCGGCCCTGGCCTGGGCGCGCTGACACGCCCCCTGCTGGCGCAATTGGACCATCTGCAGGTCATCGAACTTGATCGCGATATCATTGCCCGTCTGGCGCGCGAGCACAGCCCGGAGCGCGTGACGATTCATGCAGGCGACGCATTGGCGTTTGATTTCGCCGGTCTGGGCGAGAATCTGCGCATTGTCGGCAACCTGCCCTACAATATTTCCACTCCGCTGTTGTTTCATCTGGCCGAATTTTCGCCTTACATCGCCGACATGCATTTCATGCTACAAAAAGAAGTGGTCGAACGTATGACCGCCCTCCCTGACAGCCGGGATTTTGGTCGTCTCACCGTCATGCTGCAGTATCGCTTTAACATGGAGACCTTGTTCGACGTACCGCCCGATGCGTTCGATCCGCCACCCAAGGTTAATTCCGCTATCGTGCGCATGATGCCGCGCAAGGCGGATGAAATGACCGCAATGGATTTTGGGCTGCTGGAAAAAGTGGTGGCGGCCGCCTTCAGTCAGCGACGCAAAACCTTGCGCAATACCCTGGGCGGGATGTTGTCAGCAACCGAATTTGAACGACTGGAGATCGACCCGGGCCGTCGTGCCGAAACACTGGCGGTGGAAGATTTCATAAGTATCGCCAATTACTTACACGCTAAGGAACTCCAATGAATCTGATTGATACTATCCAGACCTGCCTGGAACACATGCAACTGCCGGCTACGCGCGTCCCCAACCTGCCGGTCGTCAACCTGCCGGTGGAAATCGAGAATGGCAAACTGAATATTTTCATTCACGCGCATGAAGATGCCGCGCGTGTCTTCGTTTACGTCCGCCCACAGGATATGCTGG
>JBDSHM010000192.1:0-3323 GCA_039918495.1 Sulfuriferula sp.
ATTGTCGTCTGTGGGCAAATACGCAGGCGTGCTACTGATTGGTGGTGATTTCTTGAGGCGTTTCTCAATCAGCTGGGAAAGCCCGTCGCCATAATCCTTCCAGTCGTGGGCCTCCAGGGCGCGATTAAACCGGGAACCGAATTCAGCCACCTCGCCGCGTGCACGCAACAGGCTTTTTGCAAAATCGGCGAGTACGGTTTCAGGGCCCATGTTTTCCGCAATCCCGGCGATTTCATTGTAGGCAGTACGGTACGCATCCGGTGTTGGGGCGGTACGCTGCATCGACAGACGACGGAAAGCCTCACGGGCGATATCGGGCGCATTTTGTGGCGGTGTCGGAGTTTCTTTCATACGGGCCGTAAACGAGTTGTGAGAGAGGGGTTCTGATTATGAGCCTATATATTAAGCGTGTTCAGTCTTCACCAATCGGGTGATTAGTGGCTGAAATCTTTACTATTTCAGGGTTTAAATAAACAGCAATTGAATTGCTTGCAATGTCACGCTGATACGCAGCCATGCATTTTTTGCCAGGAAATCGATATGATTCAAGATGGAAGGCAGCGGACGAGTAAGGCCGTCTTGTCCAGTGCGCACAGTGCACGTTCAATGACGATGGCACTCTGATGTTTGTCACCGGTTGTCGCCTCGATTACCAGACGCGCGCTGTTGCACAGCCGCAAAGCACTTACCGGTATGCCATTGCGCTGGCCGGTTGCAACCGGTTGTCCCAATTGAAAGCGAAATTTTGCACAGGCGCTGCTGATAGCCGGATCGGGAGGATCGAATTCGTCTTGTAGCTGGCGATAGATCAGGGCGGTCTCTTCCCGGCTCAACATGCCGGTTCGAGCCGAGTGAGCCGGGTAACGCAGCAGAAACGGGAAAATCGTCGGAATATGATCCCAGCTCGTCGCTGCTATCAGAGGACGGCGATTGATCAATGGAGCAGGAATGGGCTCAAAGATGGGGTCGTGGCTCAACCGATGCTGAATCGCATCTGCAAAAGTGTGCATGAAGCGTTTGACGACCGCTTCCGGTATGGCCTGAAACGCCCGTAATTCGGCAAGGGCGGCTTCCCAGCGTAGCAATAACCCGAAATTGCTTGCGTGGGTATCGAGAATGCCGGCGCTATCCCATCCGGCCGGCCAGTCCGCCGCTGCCGAATAAGCCCGCAGAGCACGCGGCAACGGGCGGCTGCGTAACCGTTGGGCGACGACAGAAGGGATAAGCAGGGCGCCTGAAAAAGTCGGGCCGGTGAGGAATTTGGAGCCGGTCACGGCAACCATGAAGTCATGTGTCAGATAGGCGCGCAGGGTTGCGGGTGCGAGGCGGAACTGGCAGGCATCGATCAGGATATCGAGCTTACCCGGCCAGCGACGCTGTAGTGCGGCAACGCAAGCGACACTCGGCGCGATCAAGCCGGTTTTGGAAACGTCGGTGAGAATCAGCAGCACATGACGCCCTAGTTCGATAGCGCTGCTTGCCAGCGATTCGATCTCCGCATCGACGGTGATGGCCGGACGCGGTATGCCGTCGGTTTGTCGGATTGGCACCGACACGACTTCAATTGCATCCGTGTCATTGATTGGGCTGCCTGCGTTGACTGATTCACCCTGTGCCGTGTGTCCGCTGAAGTGACGGCCAGCCAGCGCTGCCGGTACGCCACTGCCGGTTTCTTCGGGGTTCAGCATCAGGGCCAGTGTCGACCCGGCGCTATCGCTGCAGATAATTTGAGCCGCAATCAGGTGCAAGTCCGTACCGGATGCGGCAAACACGATATCGAGCCCGGGCAGATCGTGTATGCCGCACAAGCGGCTCAGTTCCTGACGCAGACGGTTGAGTTCGCGAGCATAGAGGGCCGCCGGCGAATGGGTATCGGCATCATGGAGAAGACGACGACGCAATTCATCCGCAGCGCCAAAAGCGGCCTCGGAAATGGTCGAGGCCGTGGCGGAACCAAAACCCATCAGACCCGAATCAGGCTGAGGTGAACAACCGTATTTGTTGGAATCCTGACCGGGTGCCAGGGTGATGCGGGCATCGCCGCCTTCTACCAGTAGTTGTCGGGTGGCAGGAAGCAGGAGGCGGTCATGGTGATGATTGGCTGCCAAAATCAAGGTTGGGCGCTTGCATCAATCAGCATCGTGCGAAAGGCGGCAAATACTTTCTGCATCTGCGGCTGTTTATAAGGAAACACTTCGGCCGTGTCCATCGCATGCACAATCATGTTGCTGTCCACTTCAAAAATCAGCAATTCGCCGGTGGCTGTTTCCCCACAATCGATGCCGAGATAGTCGAGTCCCATGCGTTCGTGAATGGCATGGAAAGCAGCGGCATGCCGACTTGCAAACTCATCGTCGAAACGGGTCATGAAACGCGCTTCCTCGGCGCGCTTTTCTGCGCTTTCGGTCATCCCCGCATTCAGATAATGAATCATCCAGTGTGCCGATACCGCCATATGGCAAACGTACGGACGACCGTGGATGAGGACGATGCGAGACTTTCTGAACAAACCATCCGGCTCACGGTAGTCGACAAAGCGGGATATGTAAAACAGGTTCATTGGCTGAGACTGCAGATAGGCGTCGATCGCCGTCGGCGTATCAAGCTTTTCCAGCCCTTGACCGGCATGCGAATCCACCGGGCGCACAATAATCGGGAAATCGCCATCTTCAAGTATGCCGGCCAGCGCCTGTTGCCCACGTCCGATCTGTTCCAGGGTCTTCCGATCGATGCGTACGGTACTTGGCATGACGATCCCTGGTGCCGAAGCCAGCAAGGCACACGCGCCATCGCGGGACACGTTGACGATGCGGTCAGGCACATTCAGCAGTGGACGCGGCCAGTCCTGGATCAGGTTAGCCACATATTGCAGCAAGGGACGATTCTGGTCGGATTCCCCAATGGCGACGAACATGACGTCGTGTTCGGGCAACCCGGCGGGAAAGGGCAGGTGAGGCGCGACATACAGCATATCGAGTGCGATATCAGAGCCTTCCACCAGAAACTCCAGCGGTGTATTGGCCATCAAGTCGCCCGGCCCCATGAGAGCAAGCAGACGGATGGCGGGTGCGTCATTGACGGCTGGCATGTGATACATCTGTTGCATTTCCAGGGCTTGAGACTGTACGGCCAGTGCGGCGGCACGATTGCCTTTCAGCTGCAGAATCGTCGACAGATCCAGCAAGGTATTGGCATCGTGTGGATGCGTCTCTGCGCGCCTGAGCAGGCGCGTACCCAACGGACCCAGGTCGGCGCCCGAAAAAGCCATGCGCATTAATGTGGCCAGGCCAATCAGCGGTTCGCTGTCTTCGTCATGCGCGAGG
>JBDSHM010000193.1:0-3775 GCA_039918495.1 Sulfuriferula sp.
ATTGCTTGGGACGTTCTCCGCCCATACGGGCACCACTGCCTGCTGCGGGGATCAATGCGTAATAATCAGCCATCTGGATCGTATTCAAAGATACTGATTATCAGGTGCACGGATTGCGCTATGCAAGCGGAAATATTGGGCGAACCCTGCTTACTACGCTTTGCAAAGATTAATCGCGATGCAGAATTTCAATGACTTGAGCGTCCTCTATCTGCGGAAAATCATGGTAGAACTGCCCCACGGCCTGAAAATTGAAGGGCATTTCCAAGCATACTATATCGTCGGCATATTGCTTCACCCGCTCTATCGTATCCACGGGTGCAACAGGGATGGCACACACCAGCCTTTCAGGTTTACGTGCACGTAGGCCCTGCAAGGCAGAAATCATCGTGGCACCGGTTGCGAGGCCGTCGTCAACGACAATTACAGTTCGCCCCTCCATATCTATAGGGGTCCGCAACGGCGTGTATTCAGACCTTCGACGACGAATGATGGCCAGCTGACGCTGTTTTTCCTGCTCGATATATTCGGGCGTAGCGCCAGCTGCAGCGGCCTGATCAGATACATAAACCCAGCCTGATTCATTCACGGAACCAATGGCATATTCCGGATTCGATGGTGCCGGCAACTTGCGCACCAGAATCACATCCAGCTCGCCAGCCAAATTATCCGCGATGATGCGCCCCATCGGTACGGCGCCACGAGGGATCGCCAGTACCAGCGAATGTTTTCCTTTGTACTCCGAAAGTGCTTCGGCAAGCAGCCTGGCAGCATGCTCACGGTCACGAAACATCATGTCTTACTCCCAAAAAGAGATCCACGTGTTCTTTCAAGATAGACTTTCTGGCGGTTATTTTCAGTACGAAAAGTTATAATACGTTCATTTGCGACCCGACATGCTTTTCAATCAGCCGCTTCCCTCTCCTGGACAACGCGCCCGCCTGCAGCCAGTTACCGGCTCTGCCGATGCGCTGGCATTGGCTGAACTCGCCGGACATACGCGCCCATTGGTCGTGCTCACTGCCAATGCGCTGGATGCCCAGCGCCTGCTGGAGGAGATCAAGTGGTTTGCGCCAGCGCTGCAAGTCAACCTGCTGCCGGACTGGGAAACGCTGCCTTACGATCATTTTTCACCGCATCAGGATCTGGTTTCAGAACGCCTGGCCACGCTTTACCAGATTTCTCAAAGCCAATGTGATTTGGCGATCGTACCCGTGACCACCGCGCTGTATCGCCTGGCGCCACCGGCCTATCTGGGTGCCTATACTTTTTTTCTTAAACAGGGCCAGAAACTGGATTTGAATGCGCTGCGTGGACAGATGACGCTTTCGGGTTACACCGCAGTGAGCCAGGTAATTTCTCCTGGCGAATACAGCATTCGCGGTGGCCTGCTGGATCTATTCCCGATGGGTAGCCCATTACCGTATCGCATCGACTTGTTTGACGATGAAATCGAAACCATCCGCACCTTCGACGTCGATACACAGCGCAGCATTTATCCGGTGAATGAAATCCGCCTGCTGCCAGCACGTGAATTTCCATTGGATGAAGCCGGCATTGCGCGCTTCCGCGAAAGTTTTCGCGACCGGTTTGAAGGCGATGCTTCCAAACGCCAACTATACAAGGATGTGAGCAATGGCTTGGCGCCCGCAGGTATCGAGTATTATCTGCCCCTGTTTTTCGAGGCTACAGCCAGTCTGTTCGATTACCTGCCGGACAACGCCCTGCTCTGCCTGCATGGCAACGTTGAAGCCGCTGCGCAGGATTTCTGGCGCGATACGGAATCACGTTACAAGCTGTTGCGTGGCGATCCGCAGCGACCTTTATTACCCCCTGCAGACCTGTTTCTTTCTGTAGATGCCTTGTTCGGCAGCCTGAAAAATTATCCACGCATCGAACTCAGCCAAGGCGATAGCGAAAGCGGCACAACACGTTCATTACCACGGCTGGAAGTCGAACGGCGCGCCGAATATCCGCTGCATCGCATCAAGGATTTCATTACCCGCTTTTCGGGCCGAGTAGTTCTGTTGGCGGAAAGCTTGGGACGGCGTGAAACCATGGCGCAGTATTTCGCTGAATACGGACTCAACCCCGCGCTATGCGAGGATTTTCAAAGCTGCTCACAGCATGGTGGCCACCTCCTGCTAGGTGTCGCCCCGCTAGCTCATGGCTTTATTCTTGAATCGGAAATACCCAGCGCCTTTGTCACCGAAACCGAGCTGTATGCCACCACTGTGCGCACGCGCAATCGTGACAGTGGACGCCGCAGCCAGGTAGACGGCATGTTGCGCGACTTGTCCGAAGTCAAGGTGGGTGACCCGGTAGTGCATGCCGACCACGGCATCGGCCGCTATCTGGGTCTGGTCAGTATGGATCTGGGAGAAGGTGAGACCGAGTTTTTGTTGCTGCAATATGCAGGTGACGACAAGCTTTATGTACCCGTGTCGCAATTGCATCTGATCGGGCGCTATAGCGGTGCTTCTCCAGAAACGACTCCCCTATCCAAGCTAGGCAGCGGCCAATGGGAAAAAGCCAAGCGCCGTGCCATGCAGCAGGCACGCGATACCGCCGCTGAATTATTGAATCTGTATGCACGGCGGGCAGCGCGCGAGGGTCATGCATTCACCCTTAAGCCGCACGATTATGAGGCATTTTCCGAAGGTTTCGGCTTTGAGGAAACGCCCGATCAGGCCACCGCTATTCAAGCCGTGATTACCGATTTATGCACCGCAAAACCGATGGACAGACTGGTATGCGGCGACGTGGGGTTCGGCAAAACCGAGGTTGCGCTACGCGCCGCATTTGTGGCGCTGATGGATGGCCGCCAGGTGGCTGTACTGGTTCCTACCACCTTGCTCGCCGAGCAGCACTTTCAGACCTTTTCAGATCGGTTTTCCGATTGGCCGGTAAAAATTGCCGAACTGTCGCGCTTCCGCTCCGGCAAGGAAATCAAGCAGGCGCTGGCCGGACTCGCCGATGGCAAGATTGATATTGTCATCGGCACTCATAAGCTCCTGCAGAAAGACGTCCTGTTCAAAAACCTCGGTCTGGTCATCATCGACGAGGAACATCGCTTCGGTGTACGGCAAAAAGAGCAGATGAAGGTATTGCGCGCTGAAGTGGACGTTCTGACGCTGACCGCCACACCGATCCCGCGCACGCTTGCCATGTCACTGGAAGGTATCCGCGATTTTTCCGTAATCGCTACTGCGCCGCAGAAACGCCTGGCGATCAAAACTTTTGTGTCGCGCTACTCGGACGGCGTGATCCGCGAGGCGGTACTGCGCGAACTGAAACGCGGCGGGCAGATCTATTTTCTCCACAACGAGGTGGAAACCATTCTCAACATGGAAGCCAAACTTGCCAAATTGCTGCCGGAAGCGCGTATCCGCATCGCTCACGGGCAGATGCCGGAACGCGAACTGGAACATGTGATGCGTGACTTTCACCAGCAGCGCATCAATGTGCTGTTGTGCACTACCATCATCGAAACCGGTATTGATATTCCCACGGCCAATACCATCATCATGAACCGTGCAGATCGTTTTGGCCTGGCGCAATTGCATCAGCTGCGCGGCCGGGTCGGGCGCTCGCACCATCAGGCATACGCCTATTTACTCACACCAGAAGAGGAAGCGCTGACGCCATCGGCAAAAAAACGTCTGGAAGCCTTACAGATGATGGAAGATTTGGGCGCGGGTTTTTATCTCGCCATGCACGATCTGGAAATACGCGGTGCCGGCGAAGTGCTGGGTGACTCGCAAAGCGGCAGCAT
>JBDSHM010000194.1:0-3185 GCA_039918495.1 Sulfuriferula sp.
TTTCTGGCGACGGTGAAAGGACAGGGAAAGCCGCTGCATATGGGCAAACAGATCGCGCCGTATGTCGAAGATTGCGTGCTGTCCGGTACGCAATAGCAGGCGGTTGCCCCAATAGCTGAGCGCTCCATCAATGAGACCCAGGGCGAGCATGGCTATCCCCAGTGTGTTAAGCAGCGCCAGACTATGGCTGGGATCAGGCAAAAATCCATTCAATTCATGCGGCAGCGGCTTCTGGAAGATGACGCTGTCGATAATGAATTTGAGCGGCCATGGTGCAAGCAAGAGCACCACGGCTTTCGCGGCCATGAACAAACCGGCAGCACTGAGCGCCCCGGTATAGGGCCGCAGATAGGCACGCAAATCCCACAGCGAAAACGCACGGCGGCCCGCCATGTCGGCTTCCGTCATTGCCTGCTACCGGATGTACGCAGATTCATCATGATTTCCGTTGCACGCAAGGCCGTCTTGTCCCACCCGAAATCTTCACGCGCCACTGCTGCTGCAGCACGACTCATGGCCCGCAGCTTTGTTGAATCATTCAGTAAACCGATTACCTGTTCTACGAATAGATCCTGATTACCCGGCGGATACAGCAATCCCGTTACACCATCCTGCAACAGGTCCGTCAATTGCCCAAGCCGGGGCGCTACAACCGGGCGCCCGGCAGCCAGGGATTCGACCACCTTCAGAGGTGAAAAATAGAAACCATCCTGCGCGGTATAAGGTGCCACCGTCATATCCATTGCCGCCAGGTAGGCGGGAATATCCGCATGCGGGATACGCCCGGTCAGGATGACCCGTCCTTGCAACCGTTCGCGCGTCACTCGTAACAGCAAATCTGGCAAAGCAGGACCCTCTCCTACCAACAGCAAGACTGCATCCGGGCGCTGCACCAGAATATCGGTAAAGGCATCGAGCAGAAAATCCAGTCCATGCCATGGCTTCAGGCTACCGATAAAACCAATCACCGGCCTGCCATCAAGTTCGTAACGTTCACGCACCGATGCGCCGTCCACATCGGGATGAAAACGGCTGGTATCCACCCCATTGGGCAGCACGGTCACACGCTCGCCCAGCGCACCGCAAGACAAGGCATGTTTCCTGACCGCCGCCGACACGGCGATGACATGGTCGGAACGACATAGCGTTTCGGTCTCGGTTGCATCCGCCAGGGCTTTCAGACGCAGCCCGCGAAAGCGTTCCTGTTCTTCAGCCAGCGGCGCATTCACTTCGAGCATCAATGGAATATTCAGGGCAGTAGCGACCTGCCGACCGGCCTGGTGAAACAAGGCATAACGCTCATACAGCAGATCGGGCTGAACACCTGCCTCATCCAGGGCCGTCAGTACGCGCGCAGCCAGTTTTCGGTCGCAGGCGAGTTTACCCAGTTCACGGTGCAAGGTCTGATCATTTGCCTCATCCACCATACCAAGCTGCCGGGCCTCCAATGCCATTTCGTCAGCGCTTTCATCCGGCGGCAATTCGATCAGGCGTACCGGCGGACACGGATTCCCAGTGCCCTGCCTGGCACACAGTAGCGTCACCTCATGCCCCAATCTTGCCAGTGCAGAAACGAATTCGCGCACATGTACCGAGGCACCCTTGTCACCCAGCACAGGAATACCGCGATCAGCACAAAGGTAGGCAATTTTCATCCGCGCACGCCGACCTGAAGCAGTGTTTGCACAGCCTTGGTGGTCTCCCAACATTCGAAGCTATCCTCCATTTTTTGGCGTGCTGCCACAGCCATTCGCTGGCTTTTATCCGGATCGCTTAATATGCGCCCTATTGCATCGGCCAGCGCAGCTGGATCCTTGGGCCCCACCAGCAGCCCGGTTTGGCCATCTTCCACCAGTTCGGGTATGCCGGAAACACAGGTTGATACCACCGGCAGGCCAGCCGCCATCGCCTCGGCCAGAACATTGGGGATCCCGTCCCGGTCACCGTCTTCCATGACCTGCGGTGACAGCGCAAACACGCTGGCCTGGCCGTAAAATACAACCAGCTTGTCGTGCGCCATCGCGCCGAGAAGCGAGACCGTATCCTGCAACCCAAGTCGGTTGATCTGGCTTTCGAGTTCAGCTCGCAACGGTCCTTCACCCACGATGGCGCAGCGGAATTTCGTCCCGCGCTGTTTCAATAGCTGACATGCTGAAATAAGATCATTCAAGCCTTTCTTCGGCACCAGCCTGCCAACCGACAAAATCAGCGGCACGGATACCACGATGGGAATAACTTGCGCAGGACTCCCGCTATTCGATTCAGTCCTGGCGTTGCTTCCTGAAAAACGGAATGCCGCCAGATCAATGCCATGATAGACGAGATGAATTTTGTGCCAATCCTTCTGCGGCAGAAAACCCTGCAGATATTCGAGATTATGGCGCGTGCAAGTGAGCACGAAGCTGGCCGAATCTATGCGTCGGCGCAACACTTTTTTCGGGGTCAGGTACAGATCCTTGGCGTGCGTTGTGAAGCTGTATGGAATATTGCACATTACGCTTACCAGTCTGGAAACAATGGCTGGTGCATTGGCAAAATGGGCATGGAGGTGTTGAATCCGTTGCTGGCGACAGGCTACTGCCATGTAGCCTGATCGCAAAAACTGTTTCCAGACACTCAATGGCCGACGTGATTGCATGGACCACCACAGCGCCAGCCCGCTCGCATGCAAGTATCGCAACGGTGCGGTCAACAGCATGGTGAAATGCGCCTTGGCGACAGCCGGGATTTTCGCCGCCCAAGTCTCGGGGAAATAGGTGACGGGCGCCTGCAGTTCCAGTACCGCCGGATGAGTCAAACCTTCTTCTGGACGCATCAGTGAAAATACATGCAGTTGCGTGCCTAACCGTTCCAGTGCGCGCATCTCATTGAGAATAAAAGTCTCTGAAAGCCGCGGATAGCGTTTCAACATATAGCCGATAGTCCGGGATGCCGGTTGTGTCATAGCGTTGCTCCAATCGCCGACATGCGGTTAATGCCGAGCAGATCGTCCAGCGCGCTACCGACGCGATGAACGCCGCCAAGATCAACTGCACTCCAGTCATTATGGGGCGGCTTGGCGCCTGCCAGCGCGCCCTGAACAAGCTCTGTCAGGCGCGCGACCAAGTCTTCCTCTGGCTGTATGGCCCATGCCAAACCCAAATTGCTCAACAAAGTTGCCCGCAAACGTTGTTCCATGCGCGGCG
>JBDSHM010000195.1:0-2352 GCA_039918495.1 Sulfuriferula sp.
GCTGCGTTATGAAGATGAAACACGGTTGGCTGCCATCGCCAATGTGCTGCCAGGCCGGGCGGTTCAGGTACAGGGCACGGTTACCCACTGCGATACCCAGTACAAGCCGCGACGAGCACTGATTGCCCGTATCTGCGATGCAAGTGGTGGCGAGATCAACCTGCGCTTCATTAATTTTTACGGCAGTCAGGTCAAACAGTTTGCTGAAGGTAATCTGATACGCGCGCTGGGTGAGGTGCGCGGCGGTTTTTGGGGTCTTGAAATGGTGCATCCACGCTATCGCGTCGTGGGTGCCGAAGCGCCTCTGCCGGATAGCCTGACGCCGATTTATCCGGCCACGGCGGGCGTGTCACAAAGCCTGTTGCGCAAACACATTGGCGTCGCGTTGGCGCAATCGGATTTAACCGACACCTTGCCGGATAGCCTGCGCAGTCGTTTCCGCTTGCCGGATTTTGCCAGTAGTGTGCGCATTCTGCACAATCCTCCTCCCGATATTCAGCTTGTTCAACTCGAATATCGTACGCATCCTGCATGGCGGCGTATCAAGTTCGATGAATTGCTGGCGCAGCAACTGTCGCTGCGTCTTGCCCGTAATGCCCGACGCGCGCTAGGCGCGCCGGAAATGGCAGGCAAGGTGGCGGCACCGGAACAATTGCAGAATGCGCTGCCTTTCCAGCTCACGGCAGCGCAGCGGCGTGTGTGGGAGGAAATACACACCGACCTTGCCGCATGCCACCCGATGCAGCGCTTGTTGCAGGGTGATGTGGGTAGCGGCAAAACGGTGGTTGCCGCGCTGGCGGCTGCCCAAGCCATTGGTCATGGCTATCAAGCCGTATTCATGGCGCCCACGGAAATCCTCGCCGAACAGCATTATCTTAAACTCAAGGAGTGGTTTGCGCCGTTGGGCATCGACGTGGTGTGGCTGGCAGGAAGTTTGTCCAAAAAAGACAAGCAGGCCGCCGTGGCACGGTTGATATCAGGCGAAGCCCAACTCGCAGCGGGAACGCATGCGCTGTTTCAGGAGCAGGTGGTGTTTGCCAATCTCGGTCTAGCCATCATCGACGAGCAGCATCGTTTCGGTGTGGCTCAGCGTTTGGCGTTGCGCCAGAAGGGCAAGCAGCCGCATCAGCTGATGATGAGCGCCACGCCGATTCCGCGCACATTGTCGATGAGTTATTACGCCGATCTCGATGTATCCGTGATTGACGAATTGCCTCCCGGTCGCAGCCCGATCGTGACCAAGCTGCTGGCTGACAGCCGTCGTGAACAGGTGATCGAGCTGGTACGCGAACGCTGCCGTGCGGGTGAGCAAGTCTACTGGGTATGCCCCTTGATTGAGGAATCGGAAAAACTGCAGCTACAAACTGCACTGGATACGCACGCCATGCTCGCCTCCGCGCTACCTGAACTCCATGTCGGGCTGGTGCACGGGCGCATGAATGGGCGCGACAAGGCAACGGTGATGGCTGATTTCAAATGTGGAAATGTGCATCTGCTGGTGGCGACGACGGTAATCGAAGTGGGCGTGGACGTGCCTCGCGCATCACTGATGGTGATCGAGCACGCAGAACGCATGGGGCTGGCGCAACTGCATCAACTGCGTGGCCGGGTCGGGCGCGGCAGTACGCAAAGCGCCTGTATCCTGCTTTACCAGCAGCCGTTGTCGGAAACTGCGCGGGCCCGGCTCAAGGTGATTTTTGAAAATACCGACGGCTTTGTCATTGCTCGGGAGGATTTACGCCTGCGCGGACCGGGCGAATTTCTCGGCGCGCGCCAGTCGGGTGCGCCCATGCTGCGCTTTGCCGATATCGAAGCGGATGCCGATATCCTTGAACAAGCGCGCAACGCAGCCGAATGGCTGCTGTTGCATGACAAGCAATCGGCACAAAACCATGTCGTGCGTTGGTTGGGTAGTCGTCAGGATTATATAAAAACATGAATGGTTGTTTTGTACTAGACAGCTTTGCCGGGATAAGTCGTTAACTTCGGTACGGTGCAATCCGGATTGTTGTCATTATTATAAAGAGGAGGCTGCATGATGAACGTGCGATTATTGCAAGCATTGATCTTGCTCGGCGTGCTGATTGCGCGACCGGTAATGGCAGTGGAAACGTTGTGGCTGGGCATACAGGATTACAACCGCAGCCCCATTATCGTGGCAGAGGAGTTCCATGGGTTGACCAATTATCTGTCCCGAGTACTGAAACGTCCGGTCAAAGTCGAAACGGTGCGCGATTACGACAAATATCTGGCAGATGCCAAACAAAAAAAATTCGCCTTCATGTTTGCACCGCCCTCCATGATTATGCAGGCCAACAAACTCGCCGGTTATGAGCCTATCGCTAAAATCCC
>JBDSHM010000196.1:0-2936 GCA_039918495.1 Sulfuriferula sp.
ATGCCGATGACTTCAAGCATGACGCCATGCACGCTGGTGGATTCCGCCAATACCTGAGTAAGGTAGTGAGACAGGACGGGCATGAGCTGCGGGCTGGGTTGAGGCGAAGTAAACAGAGGTGTTTGAGTGGCTTTGGAAGTTGCCAACAGATCAGCAGGCACCGGTTCGCCGTTGGACACAATAATGGCGGCCAGTTCGGTTGAAAACAGGCTGCGAATGGCCTGGGCAAGCGCTTCTGTACCGAGGCCCCGCAGATAATCCATTTCCGCGCATCCCAATACCTGTACGCGGTTGGGATGAACGAAATTGAGATGGCCGACCAGCGCAAGCGACGGCTTCTGTACCGTATCGCCGGCCAGCTGACGGTCGCCGCCCTGTTTGCCGGACAGCCAATGGAGATCCAGTGTATGACGCATCGCCTCATACATCCGACTGACCGGAATCGAGGCAATCATCAGGCGCTCCAGTCAGCGATCAGGGCATGTGCCGTGGCCTCATCGGGAGCCGTCATAAGGGCTTCGCGCAGCGGCTTGTCACTGAACATTTGTGCCAGTTCGCCAAGAATTTGCAGATGCTGATCGGTGGCTTGCGCCGGCACCAGCAAGGTAAACAGGATGGTGACGGGCAAGTTGTCCGGGGCATCAAATTCAACGGGTGTACGCATGCGTAATAGCGCACCACTGGCCTGTTTCAGGCCCTTGATACGGCCATGCGGGATGGCGATGCCATGACCCAGCGCGGTCGATCCCAGTTTTTCGCGCGCCAGCAAGCTGTCGAAAACAGTGGCATGAGGCAGCGCAATACTGGTTTCGAACAACTCTGCAACCTGTTCGAACAGACGCTTTTTGCTGCTGACCTCCACATCCAGCAGGATATGCGTGGGTGGTAGCAGCGGGAGGATCAGATTCATGCGGCTGGTTTATTCGGGGATATCGGCAGGTTGATGTTTGACCGCGCCTTGAGCTTGATGGACGTCAGCGTTTTTCTCCTTGTGCTTGACTACCTGGCGATCGAGTTTGTCGGTGAGACCGTCAATCGCAGCGTACATATCGGCATCTTCAGCCTGCACGAAAATATCCTTGCCGCGCAGGTGCACGTTGGCCTCTACAATGTGTTTAAGTTTTTCCACCGTCATGATGACATTAATGTCGATGACATGGTCGAAGTGGCGTTTGACCTTCTCCATTTTGGAAACAACATAGCTGCGAATGGCGGGGGTGATTTCCAGATGATGACCGGTAATGGTGAGGTTCATGTTGTTCCTTTCGGGCGGTTATAGCGACTTGCGCTGACTGGCGGGTGATATTTGCAGGGATTCCCGATATTTGGCGATGGTTCGGCGCGCCACCACGATGCCTTGCTGACCGAGCATCTCTGCTATCTGCCCGTCGGATAGAGGTTTCTTGCTGTTTTCTGCGGCGACGAGTTGTTTGATCAGTGCGCGGATGGCGGTGGCAGAGCAGGCGCCGCCAGTCTCTGTACTGACATGACTACCGAAGAAGTATTTAAGTTCATAAATGCCGCGCGGCGTCATCATGAATTTTTGCGTGGTGACACGTGAAATGGTGGATTCATGCAGTTCCACAACTTCGGCAATCTCACGCAGCACCAGCGGACGCATGGCGACTTCGCCATGTTCGAAGAAATGGCGCTGTCGGTCAATAATGCTTTGCGATACTCTAAGAATTGTGTCAAAACGTTGCATGACGTTTTTGATCAGCCATTTGGCTTCCTGCATCTGACTGGCCAGGTGCTGATGGCTGCTATCCCGGTTGCGCGACAGAATGCTTGCGTACATACGATTGATGCGCAACTTGGGCATGGCATCCGGATTGAGGCTCGCCACCCACAGACCTTTGATTTTTTTAACGATGACATCCGGCACGATGTAACGCGTATCGGATTCGCCAAAACATGCGCCGGGTTTGGGATTAAGGTGCGTAATCAGGTCACGGGCTGTGCGCAGCTCATCGTCGTCGCAGTGCAGCTTGCGCTTTAGTCCGCTGTAATCGCGCGACGCCAGTTCGTTCAAATGGGTGCTCGTAATAGTCAATGCGCAATCACGATGCGGGGTATCTTCGGGTAGTGCCAGTAACTGCAGCGTCAGGCATTCCGACAGGTTGCGGGCACCGACGCCGGTGGGCTCCAGATTTTGTAAGTTTTTAAGCGCAATCTGCAGATCGTCTAGCTCGACTTCCAGTTCGGGCGGGAGCATCTCGAGCACATCCTGCAGGCTTTGGGTCAGATATCCACCCTCGTCCAAAGCGTCGATCAACAGCAGAACCAGACGTTTGTCGCGTTCCAACAGCGGGGTGAGATTGAGCTGCCAGGCCAGATGATCCCGCAGCGAAGTGGTTTCGCTGGAGGGATGCTGGTAGTCGCGGTCTTCGTCGTCATCATCGGGAGTACCGTAATTGCCATCGCTTTCCCAATCCATATCGGACAGTTCGCGGGTTTCCGGTTCCGGTGTGCTATCGGCAACACTGCTGGTTTCTGTGGGAGCTTCGCTGCGTAATTCGTGATCGTTACCGTTGAGGCGGGGTTGTTCGGCGTCATCCAGATGGTCTACGCGCTCCAGCAATGGGTTGTCCTGAAGCATTTGCTCCAGTTCCTGGTTCAGTTCAAGCGTAGACAGCTGCAACAGCCGGATAGACTGCTGCAATTGAGGCGTCAACGTGAGGTGCTGTGATAGCTTGAGTTGTAAACTGTGTTTCATGTTTGGGTATCAGGTCCCAAGCCTGCTGCGTATTGTATAAGGCTATCTACGGAATAGTTGCTGTTTACTTGAGGTTAAAGTGGAGATCACAGGCGGAAATGCTCGCCCAGATAAACCTTTCTGACATTTTCATTGTAAATGATTTCATCAGGCTTGCCAGCAGCCATCACGGTCCCTTCGTTGATAATGTAGGCGCGGTCGCAGATGCCCAGCGTTTCGC
>JBDSHM010000197.1:0-4054 GCA_039918495.1 Sulfuriferula sp.
GTCAAAAAGCGGCGCGGTTAGTGTAGACTGATGCTGTTTTTTCTATTCTAACCCAGATGAACCTTGACTTGTTCTATCCGCTGGTCAGCGTGTTATACGCCTTGGTTGGTTGGCATTTTTGGCGTACCCGCTGGCGCACTACGCAACCCAACGCAGTATGGGAGAAAATGTTGCCGCTGCCTGCGTTGGTATTGCATGCGCTGCTATTGGTCGATACGGTGTCGAATCCGGCCGGACTCAATTTGGGGGTTGGTAACGCATTGTCTGCCATTATCTGGCTGGCGGTGCTGATTTATTGGTTGGGGAGTTTCCGTTATCGTCTGGAGATTTTGTTGGCGCCATTAGCGGCCCTGGCGGCAGCGGCTGTCCTGGCTCCGCTTGCCTTACCCGCAACTCATGTATTGGGCAACACGGAATTACTGGCATTTCGGGTGCATCTGATTATTGCATTACTGGCGTACAGCCTGTTTACGATTGCAGTGCTTCATGCCGCATTGATGGCCATGGTGGAAAAGCGCCTGCACAATGTAAACCAGTCGGGAGTAGTCGCCAATTTACCCCCTCTGCTCACGCTTGAGAGTCTTTTGTTTCGCATTATCGGTGTGGGTTTTGTATTGCTGACCCTGACGCTGGCAAGCGGGATGCTGTTTTCTGAAGAGCTGTTTCATGAGCCGATGCAATTCAACCACAAGACCATCTTTGCCATTCTGTCATGGGTGGTATTTGCAGCGTTATTGAGTGGCCGCCGACTATGGGGTTGGCGTGGACGCATCGCCATCCGCTGGACATTGGCTGGGTTTGTAATGCTGCTGCTGGCTTATATCGGTAGCAAATTCGTGCTGGAAATCCTGTTGCGCCGTTAATTTGTCCTGACTTGACAGGCGCAACCCAGTCTCTAAACTTGAGCTAATTCTTTATTCTGATTCATATTCCGCTTGAACGACATAGCAATTAGTGCACTCCTGGCAGCCCTGGTAGTCCTGCTACTCATCTCAGCTTTTTTCTCATCTTCCGAGACCAGTATGATGGCTATCAATCGCTATCGGCTGCGCCATCTGGCTAAGCATGGACACCGTGGAGCCAGACGCACAACCCGTTTGCTGGCCAATACCGACAAGCTGTTGGGGGTGATTTTGCTTGGCAATAATTTGATCAATGCGGCTATTGCCACATTGGCTACGGTGATTGCCATCCGTGTATTCGGCCAGGGTGAACTGGCTTTGGGCTTGGCAACTTTGGGGGTAACTTTTTTCATTCTGGTGTTCAGCGAAGTCACACCCAAAGTAATTGGTGCGGCGTACCCAGAAAAGATAGCTTTTGCTGCGAGCCTCATATTGGCACCGCTATTAAAATTGGCTTACCCAGTGGTGTGGTTCATTAATCTTTTTGTTCAAGGCCTGCTGCGCTTGCTGAGATTGCGACCCGAGGGAGTAGGGCAGGACGGAGACCTCGGCATTGAGGAATTGCGCACGCTGGTATTGGAATCAGGGAAGTTATTGCCTTCTGCTCACCAGGGAGTATTGCTTAATCTTCTGGATCTGGAAAAAATCACCGTGGATGATGTCATGACTCCGCGCAGCCAGATGGAAGCCGTGGATATGGAGGCTGAAGCAGATACTTTGTTGCGCCAATTATCCACCAGTCACCATACCAGATTGCCCCTGTACTGTGGACATCTGGACGATATCGTAGGCATGTTGCACGTTCGCGATGTCGCGTATTACTTACGCAGTAGCGAGTTCGATGTAGAAGCGCTACTGGAGAGCCGCCAAGAGGCGTATTTTATCCCTTCCGGCACACCATTGTTTACCCAGTTGCGCCATTTTCAGGAAAACCAGCGCCGAATCGGCCTGGTCGTGGATGAGTATGGTGAGTTAATGGGGCTGGTAACACTGGAAGATATTCTCGAAGAACTGGTCGGCGAATTCACTACCCAGGCGCCTACTCAATTGTCCGGTTTCATCAGTCAGCCAGACGGGAGTTGGTTGGTAGAAGGCGCCAGCCTGGTTCGAAGTATTAATCGCAAGCTTGGACTGCATCTGCCATTGGAAGGACCGAAAACTTTGAATGGCTTGGTGCTGGAACATTTGGAGGACATCCCCGAGCCGGGTACGACGCTTAAGATTAGTAACTACGCTGTTGAAATTGTCCAAGTGCAGGAACGAGCGATCAAAGTGGCTCGCATCTTTCCGATAGAGGGCGAGACGAAGACCGTAGTCAGCTAGTTGATATTCTTTACAAATCAGGGTTGGCAGCGCACTATTTGGCAAATCGCATTAACTTGTTTTGGTCTTTATTGAGATAATTAAAGTATGGCAGCTAGTATTGCAAATTCTGGTTTGACTGGTTTGGCGCGGGCGCTGATCCAGGAGCAATGGCTTACCGAGTCTGAAGCCGAGGCATTGGCCAAGCAGGCGGCGAGCATGGGAGAGGGATTTATTTCCCAAGTAATCAGTGTAAAAAAAATCAAACCCGTGCAGATTGCCGAATTTGCAGCGGCCCAATTCGGTTTCCCTTATTTTGACTTGCTGGCACTTGATCCAGAACTCCTGCCAAAAAGCTTGCTGGATCCCAAGCTGGCGCAAAAGCGCCGGGTGCTTGCACTTTATCAACGCGGTAACCGGTTGTCTGTTGCCGTGTCTGACCCGACCAA
This sequence comes from Sulfuriferula sp., assembly GCA_039918495.1. Classification (GTDB taxonomy): domain Bacteria; phylum Pseudomonadota; class Gammaproteobacteria; order Burkholderiales; family Sulfuriferulaceae; genus Sulfuriferula. The sequence continues at coordinate 2,654 of JBDSHM010000197.1, forward strand.
TCTGCAAGCTATAGACGAGGTCAAATTTCAGACCAATCTGGGCGTTGATATTGTAGTAGTGGAGGATGACAAGCTTGGCAAGCTGATTGAACAGAATAGTGAAGGAAACGCCAGTGTACTGGATAACCTCGATAGCGAAGATATCGATCTGGAGTTTACCGACGACGATGCATTGTCTAAAGTCGATGAAGCAGCCAGTATGGATATCGACGATGCGCCTATCGTCCGTTATCTGCAGAAAATTCTGCTGGATGCGATCAATACCGGTGTATCCGATATTCACTTTGAGCCATTCGAGAAATTTTATCGCATCCGCTATCGCCTTGATGGGCAATTGTATGAAGTTGCCCAGCCCCCGATTGCCATCAAGGAAAAAATATCTTCGCGCATCAAGGTGATCTCCAAGCTGGATATTGCCGAAAAACGTGTGCCGCAAGACGGTCGCATGAAACTGGTGTTGTCCAAGAATCGTGCCATCGATTTCAGGGTGAGTTCGTTACCCACCCTGTATGGCGAAAAAATCGTGATGCGTATTCTCGATCCGGCCAGCGCGCAGCTTGGTATCGATGCTCTGGGCTACGATCCTGATCAAAAAGAGATATTGCTGAATGCTGTGCAGCGACCTTATGGCATGGTGCTGGTTACTGGCCCCACGGGTAGCGGTAAAACGGTATCGCTGTATACCTGTCTGAATATTCTTAACAAGCCAGGAGTTAATATTTCCACGGCTGAAGATCCGGCTGAAATAAATTTACCCGGCATCAATCAGGTTAACGTAAATGATAAAGCGGGCCTGACTTTTTCCGCGGCGCTGAGAGCCTTTTTGCGTCAAGATCCGGATGTCATTATGGTCGGCGAGATTCGTGATCTGGAGACGGCGGATATTTCCATCAAGGCCGCACAAACCGGGCACATGGTGTTGTCGACTTTGCATACCAATGATGCCCCAACCACGCTTACCCGCCTGATGAACATGGGGGTAGCGCCATTTAATATTGCCTCCAGCGTTATTCTGATTACAGCACAGCGGCTGGCGCGGCGACTATGCAGCTGCAAGCAGCCTGTTACTATTCCAAAGGAAGCATTGGTACGCGCCGGTTTCAAGGATGAAGATCTGGATGGAAGCTGGCAACCCTATCATGCTGTCGGATGTGACTTGTGCAAAAATACCGGTTATAAAGGCCGGGTAGGCATTTATCAGGTCATGCCGATTACCGATGAGATGACTCGCATTATCATGAAAAACGGTAATGCCATCGACATTGCAGATCAGGCCCGGCGTGAAGGTGTTCGCGATTTGCGCCAGGCGGGATTGCTCAAGGTTAAATCTGGTTTAACTTCGCTGGAAGAAGTTGAAGCAGTTACCAATGAATAAATAATAGATAAATAAAGTTAGGCCGT
>JBDSHM010000198.1:0-3416 GCA_039918495.1 Sulfuriferula sp.
CCTGGCTGGTGAGTTTTGCGTTTTATCAGGGCGCGCGGGCCTTGGGCTGGTAAGCTGCTGCTTCGATCAGGTGATTAGCGCCAGCCGATCTCAAATGCCGTTTTGGCACCGATAACGCACCGCGCCAGACTTGACGGCATGCTGGCCTGCGTGGCACTCAATGGACGCCGTCCGGCCATGATTTCGGCATTGTGTTGTGGATAAAGCCGAATCTGCTGGCTGTCTGCATAACCTGCCGGATAAATCGGCTGATTATTGGCCAAATCGTATTCATCACTGGCACCGAGTGCATGCAGCATTTCATGCGCAATGACAATATTGTTCTGACTATCCTGACTCGCCTTGGCAAAGGCATGCACAATGCCTATGGCGCCTTTACGCAAGCCTAGGGAATGCTGCAACGCCTGCCCTTCCGGTGCCGTGTGGTAGACCACAAATAAACGCACCGTTCCGAATTGTGGCAATAAGCCTGCCTGATGTCGATAAGCCCAGTAACGTAATTTGAGGCTCCACCAGACAACTTGTAAGGGATTTGCAGAACTATTTGGGGGAATCGGCGGCAAACTTTTTACGCTGGGATACAGCTGTAGCGTCAGCGGCTGTTTCTGCTTGACCCAATAACGTTGCGATTGCTCGTCCATAAAGCGGACGATGTCGGCAAAGTTTGCCGTATTCAGTGCAGCGATGTAGGCCTCTGTTTCAGGCGATCCATCCCCATTGACGGGATAAATTGCGAGCTTGACCGGTGACTGCCAAGCGGACAGCAAATAACGATCCCAGACAGTAGAGGCGGCCGCGCTGAGCAGAACGATGAGTAGCAGCGCGACACGATAAAATTTCAAGCCGCGCTGCCCGAACATTAGTCGGCTTCATCTATCCAGGCCAATTGAATCGCTTCAAGTATCTTTTCACTGGATTTATCCGGTATATCATCGAAATCCGGCAATTCAGTCACCCAGCGATGCAGGTCAGTAAAACGCACATATTGTGGATCTACGTCCGGGTGTGTTTCAACCAGTTCGATGGCAATATCCAGCGTATCAGTCCACTTCATGTCAATGTCCTTCCTTGACCATGTTGATGGTATATTTTGGAATTTCGATCACCAAGTCGGCCTGATCCACCTTGGCCTGGCAGGAAAGTCGCGACTGAGGTTCCAGTCCCCACGCCTTGTCCAGCATATCGTCTTCCAGTTCGTCGGATGGCGCGAGCGAATTGAAACCTTCGCGAACAATAACGTGGCAGGTTGTACAGGCGCAGGATTTCTCGCACGCATGCTCGATTTCCACTCCGTTGGCCAGTAAGGTGTCGCAGATGGATACGCCCGACTCGGCATCGAGCACAACACCTTCCGGGCAGAGTTCCTCGTGTGGCAAAACAATTATTTTGGGCATAGCAGTAACCGTCGTTTAATTAAATGGCGTCAAGGCGCTGACCGGCCAACGCCTTGCGTACGCTGATATCCATACGCCGTGCGGCAAACTCGTGGGTGGCACTGTTGAGCGCTTCAGCAGCCTCCTTGATCGCCTGCGCTTCCGCGGCATCGAGTCGAGATTGCAATATACGCATGGCCGCTTCGATCGTTGCGCGCTCATCGGCGCTCAATAACTGCGCTGCATTTTCATCGAGTGCGGTTTGTGTAGCGTCCATCAGGCGCTGGGCATCTACGCGCGCCTCCTGCAATGACCGCGCCTGCATATCATCCTTGGCATAGGTATAAGAATCACGCAGCATGCGGGTGATATCTTCATCGCCCAAACCATAAGCCGGTTTGACGGTGACAGCCGCCTGCACGCCACTTTTCAATTCTTGTGCAGCAACCGATAACAGTCCGTCTGCATCGACCTGAAAGGTGACGCGTATGCGCGCAGCGCCCGCGACCATCGGCGGAATACCGCGCAGTTCGAATTTGGCCAAGGAACGGCAATCCGACACCAGCTCGCGCTCACCTTGCAGCACATGGATGCTCATCGCAGTCTGGCCATCTTTATAGGTCGTGAATTCCTGGCCGCGTGCTGCCGGGATGGTGGTATTGCGCGGAATAATTTTTTCCACCAGGCCGCCCATGGTTTCAATCCCCAGCGACAATGGAATCACATCCAGCAGGAGCCAATCGTCCTCAGCACGATTGCCGGCGAGCACATTGGCCTGAATTGCGGCACCTAACGCAACGACTTTGTCCGGATCAAGATTGGTCAGCGGCGTCTGCTTGAAAAATTCAGCCACCCCAGCCTGGATGCGCGGCATACGTGTCGAGCCGCCTACCATCACGACTCCCTTGATATCATCCACACTCAAATCAGCGTCGCGCAATGCCTTACGCGTGGGCGACAGGGTCTTGTTGACCAGGCTTTGTGTAATCTCGTGAAAGGTGGTCGCGCTGAGCATCAGATCAACCGTTTCTCCAGTCGACAACACAGCCGTAATGCTGACTTCATGATGGTCGGACAATGCTTCCTTGGCTTCGCGCGCCTTGGTCAACAATAGCCGAGTGTCTTTCGCGTCCATTGCAGCGAGACGTGATTTTTCCAGAATCCAGCAAAATATGCGCTGATCGAAATCGTCTCCGCCCAGTGCCGAGTCACCATTGGTAGACAGCACTTCGAATACGCCTTGCGACAGACGCAAAATGGAGATGTCGAAAGTACCGCCACCCAGATCGTAAACGGCATAGATGCCTTCCGACGCGTTATCCAGACCATAGGCAATGGCAGCAGCCGTGGGTTCGTTCAGTAAACGCAAAACATTCAGCCCGGCGAGCTTGGCGGCATCCTTGGTCGCCTGACGCTGGGCATCGTCGAAATAAGCCGGCACGGTGATCACCACGCCGCTTAATTCCCCACCCAGCGAACGCTCAGCGCGATCACGCAATATCTGCAAAATATTGGATGAAACCTCAACCGGGCTTTTCACGCCGGCTGCCGTTTTGAACTGCACCATGCCCGGCGCATCGACAAAATGGTAAGGAAAACTGCCCGCATCGGTGATATCCGCCAGCCCGCGTCCCATAAACCGTTTCACGGACAGCAGGGTATTGTGTGGATCCTTACTTTGCGTACATTGTGCGGCATAACCGACGATGGGCTCCGCCGTGGCTGCATAACGCACCACGGACGGCAATAGCGCCCGCCCATCTTCATCATTCAGCACCATAGCCACGCCATTGCGCACGCTGGCAACAAGTGAATTGGTAGTGCCCAGATCAATGCCTGCCGCCAGGCGATGCTGGTGCGGCTCGGTACTCATACCGGGTTCAGAAATTTGCAGAAGTGCCATCAGGTTTCGAGTGCTTCGTAGGTGTTGTGGATTTCCACGATCAGTTTGTCCATGAATTTGAGCTTGCGCACGCTCTGTGCGGCCCCTGGGTAATCGTACTGTTCATCCAGCTGCCGAGCCAGCCCGGCACGTAACTGCCC
>JBDSHM010000199.1:0-2720 GCA_039918495.1 Sulfuriferula sp.
GGATCGTATCGGGGGCATCCGCAGCCTGCTCTTCATGTATGCCGTGGCTGCCGTATTCCTGCTGGCAGTGAGTGTCGGCATGCCCACGCCTATGCTGGCGCTGGCCGTCATCGTGCCCGCCATGCTGGCATTGGGCATGGGTAACGGCGCGGTGTTTCAGCTGGTGCCGCAACGTTTCCGCCGCGAAATCGGCGTAATGACCGGCCTGGTCGGCATGGCGGGTGGTGTGGGCGGATTCTATCTTGCTTCCAGCCTTGGCTATTCGCGTCAGTTCACCGGCAGTTATCAAACCGGCTTCATCATTTTTGTCGGTCTGACAATCGCTGCAATGGTCGGTCTGGCTAAAGTCAAAACCCGCTGGCGTACCACTTGGGGCGCGCCGGGCATAGCAGGGGCACGCATTTAAGCACATGCCGCTGCAACTCAGCATAGCGCACAGTTCCGCCGCCGGGCCACGCGAACACAATGAGGATTTTTGTGGTTTCGTGACGCCGGACGGCGCGCTGCTCACCGACAAAGGCGCGCTGGCTGTGCTGGCAGATGGTGTGTCAGGCACGGCTGGCGGTCGCGAAGCCGCCGAATACACGGTGCGCGGCCTGCTCGCCGACTATTACGCCACGCCCGATACATGGGAAGTGCAGCATGCGCTCGACAAGGTGCTCGGCGCCATCAACCGCTGGTTGATTTCACAGGCCACCACACGCCGCGATCTGGCTGGCATGTCATGCACGCTCTCGGCGCTGGTACTGCGCGGGCAACGCTACCATCTGGCCCATGTCGGTGATTCGCGCGTTTACCTGTTGCGCGGCGATACCTTTACCCAGCTCACCACCGATCACGTCTGGGATCGCCCCGACATGCGCCATGTACTCAAACGCGCAGTAGGATTGGACAGCCATCTAATGGCGGACTTTGCCGAGGGTGAACTACAACCAGGCGATATATTCATGCTGGTATCGGATGGGGTATGGGAACCGCTCGGCGAGCTCGGCATGCATAGTGCACTCAAGCTTTACAGTAATCCCGCGCAAGCGGCCGACGAACTGGTCAGACTGGCACATAAGCAGGGCGGCCAGGATAACGCCAGCGCTGTTGTAGTGCGGGTAGACGCGATCGCTGAGGACAACCTGCGTGATCACCTTGCAGCAGAACGGAATCTGCCCGTACCACCCCGTCTCAAACCCGGTATCCGGCTGGATGATTTCGAAGTGGTCGAGCTGTTGCACGAGTCGCACATGTCCATTCTGTACAAGGTGCGCAAACGCAGCGACGGGCGTCTATGGGTACTGAAAACCCTGCCGCCGCTGGCAGCCAACCAGCCCGAATTCGCCGCCGCTTTAATCCAGGAGGAATGGCTGGCGAAAAAAGTCATCGCCCACTATTTCCCTCAAATACTACCGCTGGCGGGAGACGAACGCTCGGCGCTCTACTATGTCATGAGCTGGCACGCCGGCGCCACGTTGCAACAACATTTGGACGCCGGCCGGCATTTTTCCATCGCCGAAGCCACCCAAACCGGCATCCGTCTGGTGAAAGGATTAGCCACATTGCACCGGCTCAACATTCTGCATCGCGACATCAAACCCGCCAACCTGCATTTGGGCGAGGACGGCAAGTTGCGCATTCTCGATTTTGGTGTCGCCGCCAGTGTTGGGCTGCATGACACCGGTGGGGGTGCGGGCACGCCCAGCTTTATGGCGCCCGAGCTGATCACGGACGGCAGCGCTGCGACGGTGCAAAGTGATTTGTACGCGGCCGGTGTCACGCTGTATTACCTGCTCACGCGCAAATATCCTTATGGCGAAATCGAGCCTTTTCAGCACCCCCGGTATGGTGATCCGACCCAGCCTTCGCGCTATCGGCCAGAAATCCCGCAATGGCTGGAAAACCTGCTCCTGAAGGCTGTCGCGCTCAAGCCTGAAAACCGCTTCGAGACTGCAGAAGAGATGCTGTTGGCACTCGAGCAGGGAGAACTGCGCCCGCTTGGCGCACCACGCCGCACGCCGCTTCTGGCGCGGGGTCGTACGCGCGTCTGGCAAACAATTGCCGTGTTTTCCATTGTGCTCAATTTATTACTGATTTATCTATTGATCATGGCATAAGCACGATGCTTGCTTGGTCAGTTAGGTGTATTTGAAGGAAGCGCATCATGTTAACCGTATTAATTGCCGACCATGACACTACCCGTGCCACCCAGCTGGAACAGGCTTTTCGCGATCAAGGCTATACCGTAGCCGATGTGGTGAATTCGGCTTTTGAACTGGCTGCCGCCGTCGCCAAGCACTCACCCGATATCATTATCATAGGTGCCGATTCACCTGACCGGGATACGCTGGAACACTTGTGCATTGCCACTCAGGGCTGCCCTCGACCCGTGGTAATGTTTACCCCGGATGACGCCAGCGAATCCATTCGTGCCGCACTCAAAGCCGGGGTATCTGCCTACATCGTGGATGGCCTGGATACCGAGCGCATCCGTCCGATTCTGGAGGTCGCGCGGGTACGCTTCGAAGAACATCAGCTACTACTGCAAACCGTCACGGAAACTGCACGCAAAACCCATGAGCGCAACGTGATTGATGCGGCCAAACGCAAACTAATGGCGCATCAGGATATATCTGAAGATGCTGCCTACCATGCCATGCGCCGCACAGCCATGTCTGAAAACCGCCGCCTGGTGGAAATCGCCGAGTCCATTTTGCAACAACTGAGTCAACGCA
>JBDSHM010000200.1:0-1508 GCA_039918495.1 Sulfuriferula sp.
TTGATCATGCGAACGACTTCCAGCTTGAGGCTGGTATCGAATTTCTTGCGTTGCTTTGTCATGTAATATCCCTCAGAGGGTGGATTCTCCACCTATTGAGGTGTCCGGGAAAATTAGACCACAGCAGGTACAAGAAAAAGGCCTTGAGGGCGTTGGTGACAGCATCTTTGATTACCTGCCCGTGGGAGCGGGAATAGCAGGAGTAAAACTTGGCGTGGGCCTTGGATTGGGTATACTTAAGGCCAGTTCGCGAGATGTCGCAGAAGCGGTTGCGGCAAAGGGGGGATGGCAAGTTGGTAGCGATATTTATAAGGCAACTGCGAAAGGTACGGACCCTGCTTGGTCAACAGTACGTTCTCGGTTCTGGAAGAATGAGGGCGCTTTGCCGAATGCGACAGAGAAATATGGCGCTGAGAATATCGACCGACTTAAACGAGGCTCCGCACCCCAGCGATACAACGCAGATAAAGGGGGTATGGAATCCATGGAATTGAGCCACGAACCGATCCCAATGCGTGACGGTGGCCGAAATGTAGTCCCGCGCTGGCCTCAGGATCACGCAGTAGTTGACCCGTTCCGTCGCCCTGGTTACTAGAGGAAGTCATGGAAACTCTGTCTGCATTGTTTCAGAAATCGAAGGGGGCTCCGGTCAAGTATGCTGGAAAGTTAGTATATCCAATTTTTCAGCGAGAACTGGAGGGGATGTGTGCGCAATTACGCATTAAGCGCATATCACAAAACTCGGCCGTTGCGCAAGGTCTGCGGATTAAGTTGGACAATGGTGAGTTGGAGATTAACGGGCAACAACTAAAAGACATTGTGATTTGGGCCGACACTAGTCCTGACGAGGTGCAGGTTAGGGTAATTGGAAAGTCAAATGTTGGCGTTAAGGTTTGGAATGTCTGGAGATATGGCGATTTGATGCAGGCATGGACCGGTAACGCAGGGATTCAGATTGAAGAGAAAAATGGCTTGGTTAGATTGTCTTGCAGTGATGGTGTGGGTGAGCCAGATTTCACCGACTTAATAGTCCAGATTGAATTTGAATCCGCGTAACTTATAGTTGTAAAGGAAGTGGGGGGTGTAAATAGTTTTGTGTATTCGGTCATAGCCAACCCGCGTAAGGCGCAATCGGTAGGGTGTCAATAAGTAAGGCCCAGGGCCAGGTCTTGCAATGCAACATTTGCCTAAAGCAAAAGGAATAAGCTCACGACAATCAACCTGTCAGGATCGAGATTGAATCCGACAACCCCTCATTCCTCTGATGCCTGGCGTACTCGGCCAACCCGTGTCGGCAGTGCTTGCTGTCGGCGGCAACGCCGCCTGCACCGCAAGCAATGGCGCAGAGCAACGCGCGGCAAGACATCCAACGCCTACGACCCCAACGGCAACGTGATTTCGGACGGGGTGCGCAGCTACACCAACATGTCGTTCAACCTTCCCCAGACCATCACCCAGGGCGCCACCGCGCTCACCTTTTTGTACGGCACAGAACATCAGCGCATCAA
>JBDSHM010000201.1:0-4302 GCA_039918495.1 Sulfuriferula sp.
CATCAACTCGATATGGGTATATTCCATATCGAGCACATAAGGGATGAGATATTCCGCCAGTTCACGATAAGTATAAACGCGCCCGTCAGGGTGGCGGCGCCATGAGCCGGCATGAATTTCGTAAACATTCATCGGTGCCTGCAGCCAGTTTCGTTCGGCGCGTTCGGCCAGCCATGCTGCATCATTCCAGATATGGCTGGAGAGGGGCGTTACACGCGAAGCGGTAGCGGGGCGCAATTCGGCGGATTGTGCGTAAGGGTCACTCTTTAATAGTAACTGGTCATTGTGACGGCTGTGTATCTCATATTTGTAATGCGTACCTGCGATGATGCCGGGTATGAATAATTCCCATACTCCTGAGCTGCCGCGCGCACACATCAGGTGTGTGCGCCCATCCCAGTGGTTGAAATCCCCAACTATTGAGACGCGATCAGCATTGGGTGCCCACACCGCAAAACGTACTCCGGCTACGTCATCGACACGGCTTAGCTGGCTTCCCAGCATTTGGTAGGCCTGATAAAGACGACCTTCATTGAACAGGTACAGATCGTGCTCGGTGAGTTGGAGAGGGAAGGCATAAGGGTCGTAATCGATGACTTCAGCATCGGGGTATGTGTGACGGATACGATAAGGATGAACAGGTTGCGCTGTGCCTCGCCATTCGAATACGCCCCGTGTATCGACGCGCTGCAACTCGGTCTCGGCACCATTGTCGAGCAAGCTCAGTGTCGTGGCGTAGGGGTTGTAAATGCGGATCAGCCAGCCGGTATCCAATTGGTGCAATCCGAGCAGGTCGCACGGATTGAGTGCATGTCCACTTGTGAGTGAATCAAATTCGGGACGGGTATGAGTAGTAAGATTGTTTTTAGTCATGTGCGAGTTGAGAGTTATGCGCCGGTTTGTATCGGCGTTCATGAGTGTGGGCTATTATAGACATGAGGGTGTCGTAATTAATTCGATTCATAAACAAAGCAAAAAAGGAGCCTGTCTTGCAAAAAGATTTTCCGCGCTTCGTCAGTCGCCTTACCAAAAATACCGTGGCGTTGATACTTGCTGGTGGTCGCGGTTCCCGTCTGAAACAGCTCACAGACTGGCGTGCCAAGCCCGCAGTACCGTTTGGTGGCAAGTTTCGCATTATCGACTTCCCGCTATCCAATTGCCTGAATTCCGGTATCCGTCGTATTGGTGTGTTAACCCAGTACAAGGCTCACTCGATGATCAAACATATCCAGCGTGGCTGGGGATTTTTGCGCGGCGAGTTTAACGAATTCATCGAGCTGCTGCCCGCCCAGCAGCGGATATCCGAACAGAGCTGGTACAAGGGCACAGCAGATGCCGTGTTTCAGAATATGGATATTGTCCGTAATCACGAACCCGACCATGTGCTGATTCTGGCTGGCGATCACATCTATAAAATGGATTATGGCGAAATGCTGGCTTGTCATGTCAGTCATGCGGCCGATATGACGATGGCATGTATCGAAGTACCGATTGAAGAGGCGCATGCGTTTGGCGTGATGACCGTGGATCAGGATGCGCGCGTGGTGGATTTCGCCGAAAAGCCCACGGAAAATGCGGCCACTGTTCCAGGCAACCCCAAACGGGTACTGGCATCCATGGGGGTGTACGTGTTCAACGCCAGTTTCCTGTATGAACAGTTGATTCGCGATGCGGATGATCCCAATTCAGATCACGATTTCGGCCACAACATCATTCCCTATTTAATCTCGCGCTATCGTGTCTATGCACACAGTTTCAAGGATAGTTGCATCGGCAGCTTGCCAGGCGGTGAACCCTATTGGCGCGATGTGGGCACAGTAGAAGCCTATTGGTCCGCCAATCTGGATCTGGCAAAAATAACGCCGGAGCTCGATTTATATGATACGCACTGGCCAATCTGGACTTATCAGGAACAATTGCCGCCCGCAAAATTCGTATTCGATGAACAGGAACGGCGCGGCATAGCCATGGACAGCACGGTATCGGGAGGCTGCATCATCAGCGGTGCGACAGTGCGACGCTCAGTGTTATTTTCCAATGTGCAAATCAACAGTTTCGCTGTAGTGGAAGACGCCGTCATCCTGCCTGATGTTGATATTGGCCGTCATGCCTATTTACGGCGCTGCGTGATAGATAAGGGCTGCAAGATACCCGAGCGTATGGTGGTGGGTGTTGATCGGGCGGAAGACGAACGGCGTTTTTACGTGACTGAAAATGGCATTACGCTGATTACACCGGATATGCTTGGTCAATATCCTCACCAAGTCCGTTAGGCTTGTTTTTAATTTTGATGTATCAATTTTCTGGGTTGTCTGATGGCCACACGTTGTCTCGATCTTATTCTCTGCTGGCATTTTCATCAGCCTGATTACCGCGATTATGCCACTGGCGAATACCGCCTGCCGTGGACCTATCTGCACGCTATCAAGGATTACAGCGACATGGCGGCGCATCTTGAGGCTCACCCGAAAATGCGCGTGACCTGTAATTTTGTGCCGGTATTACTTGACCAGCTGGAGGACTACACCAGCCAGTTCAAGGAAAACAAACTGCGTGACCCGCTGCTGGCTTTGCTGATCGAACCCGAGCTGGAACACATTTCGCAGGCGCAACGCGATCTGATCTTCGAGTATTGCTTCCGCTGCAATCACGTCACCATGGTGCGACCTTATCCTGCCTATCAACAACTATCTGAATTGTTCCAGCTGGCAGAGCGACAGGGAAACGAGGCACTGAACTACTTATCCGGACAATATCTTGCCGATCTGGTGACCTGGTATCACCTGGTCTGGATGGGCGAGACCGTGCGGCGCAGCTATCCGTGGTTGCTGGATATGTTGAAAAAAGGGCGTGGATTTACCCAGGCAGACCGACAGCGTATCTATGAACTGGTTGGTGAGGTCACTTCCGGGTTGATTCCCCGTTACCGCAAGCTTGCCACATCGGGCCAGATTGAAATTTCCAGCACGCCGCACTATCACCCGATTGCGCCGGTATTGATGGATTTTTCCACGGCACGCGAAGCCTGGCCGAAATGTGAATTGCCGGTTGAACCGGTTTATCCTGGCGGAGAGATGCGTGTGCGGCGTCATCTGGATTCCGCACTGGCTAGCCATAAGGTGCGCTTTGGTGCTGCGCCTCGGGGCATCTGGCCCGCTGAAGGAGGAATCTCGACAGCATTGCTAGGTGTGTTCGATGAAGCCGGTATGCAATGGAGCGCGAGTGGTGAAGCGGTACTTGCCAATAGCCTGCATGCTGCTTCGGTACTGGATGCCGACCAGCGCCATCTGCGTTATCGTCCATATCGCGTGGCAGAGTATAAGACCCTGTGTTTTTTTCGCGATGACAAATTGTCGGACATGATCGGTTTTGAATTTTCCAAGTGGCATGCCAATGATGCCGTCAGCCATTTTGTCGCCGAGCTGGAAACCATTTTGCAGCAGACGCCCGAGCATGAGACACCGGTTGTCAGCGTGATTCTGGATGGGGAAAATGCCTGGGAATACTATTCTTATAACGGTTATTTTTTCCTCGATGAGCTCTACACCGCGCTGGAAAATCATCCCGACATACACACCCACAGCTTTTCCAGCTATCTGGACGAGCGCACTACGCATCCTCATCCCGCTCAACTTGGCGAGTTGCCGAGTCTGGTGGCGGGTAGCTGGGTATATGGCACATTTTCGACCTGGATAGGCGTGCCGGAAAAAAATCAGGCCTGGGATCTGCTGGCGCGTGCCAAGCAGCAGTATGACCTGGTCATGGCCACGGATACGCTGAATGAGGAGGAGAAAACGGCCGCCGAAGCGCAGCTGTGCGACTGTGAGAGTTCGGACTGGTTCTGGTGGTTTGGCGGCTATAACCCGCGCCACAGCGTAGAAAGCTTTGATCGCCTGTATCGCGCCAATTTGGTTCAGCTTTATCACCTGCTCAAACTACCTGCACCGGAAGCATTGAATATCCCGATCAGTCACGGCGGCGGCGAGGCGGAGGCGGGCGGCACCATGCGCAGAACCACCTGACCCTCAAAAAAGCGGCCAATTTATGCAAGATACCGGACACGTGAATCCATGAATCCCACCATATCACTGCTCTTTGGAGTCCATGCACACCAGCCGGTGGGTAATTTTACTGAAGTTCTGGATGATGCCCATCAACGCTGCTACGGGCCGTTTATTCGCACACTGTATCGTTATCCGAGATTCCGCTTCGCCGCCCATTTTTCCGGCTGGCTGCTTGATTACATGCTGCGTGTTTACCCTGAGGACATGGCGTTGCTCAAACATATGGTGACGCGCGGCC
>JBDSHM010000202.1:0-2797 GCA_039918495.1 Sulfuriferula sp.
CCTCCATCCAATGCGCATTATTTCTTGATAATTGCGCACACCCAAGTGTACGCAATTGCTCAACTCAATATTATTTTCTGAACCATGCTTGACTGCATGCTTTTGCTTGCCTCCTTGTCGTACTCATTTGCATGAAAGCGAAATCGTGAATTCATGAATTCCATGCCAAACCTGCAATTGTTCTGATCTCTAAATACAGGAACATCGCTTTGATCTGCTAGTTTTTTGGAATGCGCCAGAAGATACGGCTTGTGACAAAATCGAAACCTTCTGGCCTTACGGTTACAGGTTGCTTCGACAAAAATAAATAATCGGTAGCTGAAGAATCTGTGCCAGAGACTGAAGCGCGACAATCTAGCCAATGACTACATTGGACGCACCTAACAACAGGACAAACGCGACCAAAATATCTCCCTCATTGAGATTTCCAAATTAACTGGAAACTCCTCGGCGGTGTATGTGTGATAGCGCACCGACTACAATGGTTTTAATGGCCACTATGTCAACATTCCATTCTTGTGCGTACCACTTCTGAGTGAGTCAGTAGGTCTGCGCTGGCAATCAGGATTTTGATAAAATTGCGTGATCAATCGGAGGTGCATTTTGAAGGGCTCCACAATGGACTTTGTTACGCAATTATTGGTAAACCAAATTGAAAAATCGTAATGACGTTTTCTCCAATTTGGCGCCTCAAATAAAAATGCGTTTGGGCAAGCACAATACGCAACCAATGTATCCCGACGACGAAGCGCCGCTACGCGCGGAATTATTCAGTGCCGATCAACTGGAACAGCATGGCAAAAAGCTTGCATCAAAACATAAGCTCACTTCAGTACATGCCCCAAACCAATTACTGGCACGCCTTGCAGCCAACGAAGAAATACTGGTTAGTGTAAGCAATTTGCTGACTACAGCGGTCTCGACTCACCGCCGTATTACACCGGCAGGGGAATGGTTGCTGGATAACTTTTATTTGATCGAAGAGCAGATTCGCACCACCAAGCGCCATTTGCCCAAGGCTTACAGTAGAGAATTGCCGTGCCTCATAACAACCGGGCTGCCACGTGTTTATGCGATTGCACTTGAGGCTATTTCACATGGCGATGGCAGGATAGATCGTGGCGGATTCAGCCGTTTTGTAGCAGCTTACCAAACAGTGGCACCCCTTGACTTGGGCGAGTTGTGGGCCATTCCGATCATGCTGAGACTTGCTTTGATCGAGAATCTGCGTCGTGTTGCTGTACGCATCGCTGCCGGGCGCGTTGAGCGCAATTTGGCCGACGACTGGGTTGATCAGATGATCGTGGTTGCAGAGACTGATCCTAAAAGCCTTATTCTGCTGACTGCTGACATGGCGCGATCCGAACCTCCCATAACCGCCCCGTTCGTCTCAGAATTCGCACGCCGCCTGCAAGGGCAGGGGGCCGCACTGTCGCTTCCGTTGACATGGATTGAACAACGGCTTGCTGAAACAAACCTGACGATCGAACAACTCGTTCACACTGGCAACCAGCAACAAGCCGTCGACCAGGTGTCAATCAGCAACAGTATAGTTAGCCTCCGTTTCCTGGGTGCAGCCGACTGGCGTCAGTTTGTGGAATCCATGAGTGTCGTGGAACAGTTGTTAAGTACCGATCCCGGCATGGCTTATTCAGGAATGGATTTTGCAACGCGGGACCATTATCGCCATCAGGTCGAGAAAATTGCCAGACGCTCGCCTTTGTCCGAAGGTGAAATAGCAAAGCAGGCGATCGAGTTGGCCACGACAGCCGCGGCAAGCAGAGGGAGTAATGATCGTACCGCTCATGTGGGCTTTTACCTGATCGATCACGGTTGTGCGGGACTCGAGAGTAAGGTCGCCATGCGGCCTAGGTTATTCGCTCCGTTGTATCGAATCGGACGACGTTTTCCGTTATCGGCTTATCTTGGAACAATTGCCCTGATTTCATTGTTGCTCACAGGGAGTATGGCTCAGGTCGTCTATTACAGTGCCATCCCGACTTGGCTGCAGATACTGATAAATCTCATGGTATTGGTCGCTTCCAGCCAGCTGGCGGTGGCATTGGTAAACTGGTTGGCAACCCTGCTGGTACACCCAAATCCATTACCGCGAATGGATTTTTCCACGGGTATTCCTGCAACATTCCGCACGTTGGTCATTGTCCCGACCATGCTCACCAGCGAGTCGGGTATCGAGTCGTTAATCGAGTCGTTGGAAGTTCGTTTTCTGGCCAATCGAGACAATCACCTGCGGTTTGGCTTGCTCACCGACTATCTCGATGCACGACAGGAAACGCTAGCCGAAGACACACCGTTGCTGCAACTGGCACAGACAAGAATTACCGAGCTGAATCGGAAATACGGCAACGCAAGGGGGGAATCGCATACTGACATATTCTTCCTGTTCCACCGTCCACGCCGCTGGAATCCCCAAGAAAAACTTTGGATGGGATATGAACGCAAGCGCGGTAAGCTGGGGGAACTGAATTCACTCTTGCGCGGTGCGGCGACGGATAATTTCGCGCTGATCGTCGGTCAGCTTTCCGACCTGTCAGACGTTCGCTACGTTATTACTCTGGATACAGACACGCAGCTGCCACGTGATGCCGCCCGCGAGTTGGTGGGTGCCATGGCACATCCGCTGAATCGACCGCACTACGATGAAAACAAACATCGCATCACTACCGGATACGGCATTATGCAACCGAGAGTCAGCGCGAGTCTGCAAGGTGCAAATCGTTCGCACTATGCCCGATTATATGGTGGTGAGGCCGGTATTGATCCCTACACGCGCGCC
>JBDSHM010000203.1:0-1967 GCA_039918495.1 Sulfuriferula sp.
GGTAAAGCGGTTGGCCAATGGCGCGGGCATCGCATAGGTTACGCCGCGGTCGCCCTGGCGGTTGCCGGCAGCGAAGATAGCCCAGCCATCCGGGACGCGGTAGTCACCCAGTCGCCGGTCGAGAATCAACTGGTAGGCTGCGGCGGAAACACTCGGCGGCGCCGAGGTGATTTCATCCAGAAACAATATACCTGCTGCACCGTGGCGATTGGTATCAGGCAGCATGGCAGGAATCGACCACTCAACCAGATCGCCGTTTCGAAAAGGAATGCCGCGCAGATCGGTCGGTTCCATTTGCGATAACCGGATATCAATCAGCGGCACGCTGTGGCGGGCGGCAATGTGCGCGACCATTTGCGATTTACCGACGCCTGGCGGTCCCCACAGCATGACTGGCGTATGGTGCGCAGCGCTCGCGAATTCGAGGTCGAGAATGGTAAGAATGTGGGCTGGGCGCATGGCGTGTCCTAAATTGTTGAAGAGGTAGCCTGGGTTAAACGGGCGGCGATCAGAGCGGCGTGAATGCGTGACGGATTGGCGATTTCAGGCAGGACGCGATATACCTCCAATAACTGTTCCGGCTTGTCCAGCGCTGCATCCTCAAGGCGTTGCCGGGTATCTGTCGAGAGTCCAGGCTGAGTGAGTAGCAAGCTGCCGATCCAGTGATGGTATTCGCGGACCAGTTCGCGCTGGATTGGTTGTGACCAGCGTTCCCGCACCGGCAGCTCAGGGAAGACACTGGCCGCAAGTCGACGTCCGATCCATGAAGAGTCCAGCCGCAACCCGACGTCCAGGCCTTCGCCGCTTCCATCCGCGTGACGACGAAACCATTGGGCGGACGGAAGTGGACGGGCGGCTTCATTGATCTGTCGTGCGAGTACGTCGCGGTGTTTCACCGGCCATGCGCGCGGATCGCGTCTGGCGTCGGTTTCTGACAGGCAGTGGGCGGTGAAGAGCGTATCTGTCAGTACAAACGGATACCAGGTTGGGTCCCCGGCTTTATCTGGCGTTGCATGTGATCGCTGGGTTTTAAGCAAGGCCAATGGCAAACTGCGGGCCTTGTCCAATAGCCAGAGTTCCAGCGTGTCTTCAGGAATAAAAGGCAGTGGCGGATGGTTTTCAAGTGCAGCAATGATTTCCGCCGCGTGCTGGCAGTTATTGAGTACACCGCCTTCGCCCTCTATCCATTCCCCGGACGGCCAATAACGGCGGAACGGATTTTTGCAGTGAACCAGCCAACGATATCCGTTGGTGCTGTGTGCCACAGCGCAGTCGATATCGACGACAAACAACATGCCTCGATAGGGAGAAAGCTGGCGAATGGCGTAGTAGTCTGCGTTCACGAAGATGGCGTGGCGCTATATATTGGGTTGTTTTTCCGGGACAGATATAACGATAACAGGTTCCAGCATAAAACCAAGCTAGCCGTAACGGGCGTTTTTTGTTAAGTTCACAGGATACTTTTTGGAAAACCATCATGAATTTCTGTTGTGAATGCGGTAGTGGCGTGATCCACACCATCCCCGATGGCGATAACCGCTTGCGCCATGTGTGTTGCCAGTGCAACACGATACATTATCAAAATCCGAAAATGGTAGTGGGTTGTCTGCCGGAATGGGAAGACAAAGTACTGCTGTGCAAACGGGCAATCGAGCCGCAATACGGGCTATGGACCTTGCCTGCCGGATTCATGGAAAACAATGAGACGACTCAGCAGGGCGCGCTGCGCGAGACCATGGAAGAGGCGGGAGCCCGAGTCGAAATCGAACATCTTTTTTCGCTCTACAATCTGCCCTACATCAGTCAGGTGTATTTAATGTTCCGCGCACGCTTGCTCGATCTGGATTTCGCATCGGGTCCGGAAAGCCTGGAAGTCAGGTTGTTCAGCGAGGAGGAGATCCCCTGGGATCAAATTGCGTTTCGCACGATTGAGCAAACCCTGCGAAACTATTTTGCCGACCGCCGCA
>JBDSHM010000204.1:0-1963 GCA_039918495.1 Sulfuriferula sp.
CCGCTCCGGTAAAAGCGCCCTTTTTGTAACCAAAAAATTCTGACTCCATCAGATTCTCGGGAATCGCGCCACAGTTGACCGCCACGAACGTCCTGTCGGCACGCATGCCCTGTTCGTGGATAAGACGCGCAGCCAGTTCCTTGCCGCTACCGGATTCACCGGTGATGTATACCGGCGCCTGAGTACGTGCCAGTTTCTCAATCAGTTCGCGCGCTTGCCGCATGGCCGGTGAGGTCCCGATCAGCGCACGCTCCGAATTTGGCAGCGGCGTATGGCGTTCGGGCAGTTTGAGGGCTGATTTAACCAGGGCACGCAATTGCTCCAGCGTCACAGGTTTATTGATATAGTCGAATGCACCCGCCTTGAGTGCGGCGACCGCATTTTCCGTATTGCCGTGCGCCGTGATCACGGCAACCGGAATTTCCGGTCGCTGCTCACCGATATAACGCACGACTTCCAGCCCCTCGCCATCAGGTAGGCGCATATCAGTCAGACACAGGCTGAAATCACCTTGTTTGAGTTTGGCAATTGCTTCCTGCACGCACATTGCCCGTTCGACATCCAGGCCCATGCGCAATAGCGTCAATTCCAGCAGTTCAAGAATATCTGCCTCATCATCCACAATCAGTACGCTTGCCTGTCCAGCGCGTCCGCCGTTTTCTTTATTTTTTATCACGTTCCCTCCCTGCAGCTGATCTTGAAATGCCCACCAGCCTTGTCAGCAATATAATTCAGGCTGGCGCGATTTGCTTCGCACATTTCACGCGAAATATACAGCCCCAATCCGGTACCCAGGCTGTCGGTAGTGAAAAATGGCTCGAACAGTTTGCTCATATTCTCTGCAGGAATACCCGCTCCATCATCGATAATATGTATGTCCACTCTCGAATGCTGCACGTCCACACGCAACGCAATGCTATTAGCCTGTTTGCGTGAATATCGCCAGCCATTGCGGCACAGATTCCACAATATCTGATTGAGATGGCTGCGATCAAAACACACGCTGCCTCCCTTATCGATGCTCAGATAGATGCCGCTCAACGGGATATTTTCGGCCAAGCGGAATTCCTCGATGAATGTGGGCAGATAACTCGTCAACATAATGCTCTCTGGTTGCACGCGGTCCCGCCGATTAAGCGCGAGCACGTCACCGACCAGTCGATCAATACGCTTGGTATTGTCATGGATAATCTGCAGTAATCGAATGTGCGTTTTATCTTCATTCGCATCCTCCTGCAGAATCTGTGCAGCATGACTGATCGACGATAGCGGGTTGCGTATCTCATGGGCAATATTGGCAGTGAGTCGGCCCAATGCAGCCAGCTTGATCTGTTGGGCCTGTTGGTGCACCCGGCTCAGATCTTCCAGCACCAATACGGCCCCCATCACACGCTTGTCACCTACAGCAATGAAACGTGGCTGACACTGGGCATTCCCTGATCCAACAGTCAACGCGGCAAAGCTTGCCTGCGCATTTTTACGCCACTGTTCCAGGCAATCCACCAATGCCGGCACTACACTCACCAATGGCTGTCCCACGCCTTCACCACGCTCACCGTCCAGATCGAGTATACGCACCGCATGACGGTTAGCCTGGCGTATATTGCCTTCGCCGTCGAGCACGATGACGCCGTCTTGCATATCTTCGATCACCAGCTGATTGATCTGTGCCATATTTTCCAGATCTTCTGCACGCGATGCCGCCAGTTGTTCGCTGACATGACTGCGCCGAGTCAGGATATGCGCAATCCAGGCGGTGGTGAAAAATGCCACACCGAGCAACCCGGCCTGAGAATAGTCTCCAACGGCCAGATGGTAATCCAGCACGCCGAAAGTATGGGCGACCAGCACTGCAACTGTGGCAAGTGCCGCATGCAGCAAAACCAAACTGCCACGACTGACAAGGCCGCTGGAGACCAGCGACACCATCAGCAATAAACCCAAGCCACTGCGTACCCCACCG
>JBDSHM010000205.1:0-3112 GCA_039918495.1 Sulfuriferula sp.
GTTAGACCTCGACACGGTCACCCCTAGTGCTTGGGTGAGAGACGACCAAGAAGTGCACATCTGCGGATGATTCATTTATAAACTGATGCGGTGCACCGGGAGTTACTTCTATGCCTTGGCCTTCCGCCAATGTGACACGCTCGCCGTTTATTTCGATAACAGCGCAACCACTCAAGATGAAAAAGAACTGGCGAGCGGTTGAATGAAAATGACGAATCTCTTTTGCACCGGACGGCACGCGCTCGGCGATAATTGACATGTCGGTTCTCTTTACGAGATGCCAGCCATCACAAACATCTCCCCACATGTAGTGTTCGGCGGATGAGCGGTCAATTAGTTGCATAGAGGTCTAACGTTTGAAATCAGCCGCGCCCGCAAGCGGGCGTCAGCTGGATTGAATGGCTATGCATTTTTGACAGCGATAAACCACTTGGGTTGCATCTCATCGAAGTCAGTTCGAATATTTGAAGGCAAGTAACTAGCCGAATCAAGAACGAAAGAATGATCACTTATGCGCTTGAAAACAACCCAGTGCCAGAAATCCTTGCCTTCATCCTGATGATGCTTAATGGATAACAACGCCAGATCGGGTAATGCATCCCAGGATTCAAAAGGGACTTCATCCTGGGAGGTTTCAACGCTTGCGCTGGACAACATACGTCGGACATACTGAGTATCTGACCACAGTGACTTATCGGAGGCATGGATACCCATAGCGTTCGCTATGACCTGCATCTCTGAATACGTTTTACCAAGAATGTTGGCAACAGATGCGATTCCGCATCCTGTGGTTTCTTCTTGTACTACCGGTTCAAGCATCAGCGACTCCTAAATGTATAACGTAAAATTGAGGGGCGCTGATAGGCGTCCCTCTCGAATAGAGTGTTAGGCAGGTTATTCCAATGGCTCATACATCTGATAGATGCGTATGTAGATCATATGCTGTCATTTCCCAGAAGCAGCAATGTCGACTATCTCAATAGACTTGACGTCGTCAGGATCACCTACATAAATAATGAGAGCGGTCATTTTTGCGGCGATCATAGCGCTGTGAGGTTGACCCTTCGGATTGAGGCTGTAACCACTTGAGGTCTTGCTTGGTCGCCCGGATTTAGTGGTTCGGCCTCCATCGAGGATAAAGACATGCTCATCTGATAACGCGACAGCGATAATCTTGATTAGCTTGCCGGCAGGTGGGGTGAACTTGACGACCCAGGTAATGCCACCATCTTCATGTCGTCGGTCGCAAAGGACCTTTAACTGCACAATTTCCTGACCTTGATATACGGCTCCTGGGCCATAAAATGGAACTGCAGATGTCCATTCGACGTTTTCGATATCGATATGCACTGAAGACAATTGATCCCTCCTCTTTGGCGGTTGTAGGGCGCAGAGTATTACGATTCGGCTGTCATTAACTAAACGGCCTAACGCTTGAGCTCAGGTGCATTTGAGGCGATGACCTTTTTTGCGAAAGCAAAAATGGGCAGCGGGTCAAACGTCACCTGCAATGATTTGTTAGACACCAACACACTACCCCCTCAGATTATGTGAATTTCACAATAGCATTTTTTGTGAGTTCAGATAACCGCTGTAGTTGATTACCACCCGACGAAAAGTTTGCAGGCTTCAACCAAAGTTCAAATGCCTGACATAGCACCGGCCATTCGTTGTCCAGCATTGAAAACCATGCCGTATCTCGATTCCGCCCCTTAACTACGCCAGCCTGCCGAAAAATGCCCTCGAAAGAGAATCCAAGCCGCAGCGCCGCCCGGCGAGATGCTTCGTTAAATGCATTGCACTTCCACTCGCAACGACGATAACCTAAAGCAAAAACGTTTTGAAGCATTAGATAAAGGGCTTCTGTTGCAGCGACCGTACCCTGTAATGCCGGTGAGAAATGAATATGCCCGATTTCGATAGTGCCCATGCTAGGAGCGATGCGCATAAAGCTGGCGACACCAACTGCAAACCCAGACTCTGCTTCAACTACAGCAAAAAACAGCGGATCTACCTTTTCAGACTGCTCCGAAAGCCACATATGAAATTGGTCCAACTCTTGGAACGGCCCGTAGGGTAAATATGTCCAGTTTTGACCCAATGAATCTTTTTCAAATGCCTGGAATAGCTCCGCTGCGTGGTTCGCAGCATCAAGCGGTACAAGCTTGCAGTACTGACCTGAAATAACTTTCCGCTGAGGCGCCTCGGGCACAATCCAATCATTGACGAGCTTTCCGATTGGCTGGCCATGCTCGTTCAGTGCATTTTCCATCTTTGACGTCTCCCGCTTGATGGATAGGTTAGGTGTTATTTTTGGAAGCCGAAATCTTTTAGGCACGTATCGAACTCTTTTTGTTGATTGGCAATAGCGCGCAGGTCATAAATATTGATAGATGTTTGATCCGGGTCATGGCTTGAAGATGCATGCACAAAAAACCTCCCCGTGCTAGAACGCAAATTCAAGCTCTCGCCGCGCTCATTTCTGAAAAGTGGAGCAAGCGAAGCGGGGATTTGGTCTGTTTTTATTACTTGTTCTTTTCGGATGGTGGGTATAAGTAAGCTTGGTTGTATTTGGCTTATATTGCCGCGAAGAATGTAGCTAACACCAATAATCTGGCTGGAGTCACCAAAGCCATAAACAAAGATTCTGTCGATATCAATTGGTCTGTCGCATAAATCCGAAAGCTGATTTGTCATTAAGTTCGAGTACCCCGTGGAACAAAGTGGGCCATTCAGGCTCCAGTTGTTGGGAAAGAGTGAATTTAGCGTGGCCTTTGCATTCCCAACGGATTGCGAGAGAAACGTGTCTGGTTTGGGGCATGATCGTTCTGCCGCCATTAGCAATGTTGAATGGGCAAGACAAGCAATCAATATGATATTTCTAAATAGAATAGTCATGAATTTTATGATTTGGTTAATACCTTACGCCGAGTTAAGCGGCGGCCAGTATGGAGTGCCGTTTGCGCAAACATGGCGAAGCCATGTGCAAAAAGGCGCGGAATACTGGGTGTCCAAGTGAGCGCAGCGAGCGGCTTGAACACCTTGTTGGCCATTCCTCGATATAGAGCCACTTTAAAATGCTCGCCGTGACAGCTGCAACCACAACATTAGC
>JBDSHM010000206.1:0-3086 GCA_039918495.1 Sulfuriferula sp.
CTGATTCGGGAACAGATGATCCAGCGAGGTATGCATGGTTTTTATAAATGAGAAACGTTCTTATTTTTATCACAAGGCCAGTTGTCGCGCAAGCATGCAAGCAATAATTTTGAAAAGCCAGGCAAAATAAAATACAGTTGGTACTCATTGGTTCGACAAACGGATCAGTGAGTCATAATCACAACACGGGCTTACCAACGTTCGGGCATGGAGCAGACGTTGAGCATATTGCAATACAGACCCGTAACCGGCACTTTTACAGAATTTTAGCCATTCTGCGAAGTGCAAAATCAATCACCGGCTAACTTAGAAGGAGCGCTATCCATGCCAGGTTTCTCCCCAAAAAACGTTTATCGTCCCGTTTGCCTCAAGCCACTTGCAAATGATGCCAAGACAATCGGCTCGGACTTTCAGCGTTATCTGTCCTACCATCTTGGGCGCTTTCAGGGTTGCGAGCCGTTTCATACTTACGAGGCGCTTGCCTACACATTGCGTGATCGCCTGATGGTGGATTGGCGCAATACCTGGGATAGTCAACTGCAACCGGGTAATCGGCGTGCTTATTATCTATCGCTCGAGTTTCTGATAGGGCGGGCCATGGGCAATCATTTGCTGAATCTCGGCATCCAGAACGAAACTGATCAGGCCATGCTGGATGTTAGCGAGCGGCTCGAGGATATTACCGATCAGGAGCCCGATGCCGGATTGGGTAATGGCGGCTTGGGTCGGCTGGCAGCCTGTTTTATGGATAGCTGCGCGACGCTGCAATTACCGGTGATGGGCTATGGATTGCGCTATGAATATGGCATGTTCCGTCAGCACATTGAAAACGGCTATCAGGTGGAAGAACCGGATCGCTGGTTGCGGAATGGCAATCCCTGGGAGATTGAACGCAGCGAGTACAGCCAGCGGGTGCATTTCGGCGGCCGCAGCGAGCATTATCGCGATGACAATGGCACCCAACGGGCACGTTGGGTAGATACCGAAGATGTTTTGGCCATTCCCTTTGATATGCCGATTTCCGGCTATCGCAATAAAACCGTGAATACCTTGCGCTTATGGAAAGCCGCCGCGACAGACGAATTCAATCTCGGGGAATTCAATGCCGGGAGTTATACCGAAGCGGTTCAGGCAAAGAACAATGCCGAGCATATTTCCATGGTGTTATATCCAAATGACACCAGTGAAAATGGTAAAGAGCTACGTTTGCGTCAACAGTATTTTCTGGCTTCTGCCAGCCTGCAGGATGCCATGCGCGTATGGGAACATCATGAACTCCGCGACTATCGGGATTTTGCGGTTGAAAATGTTTTTCAGATGAACGACACCCATCCGACCATCGCGGTTGCAGAGTTGATGCGTATCCTGATGGACGATAAAAAATTGGGTTGGGATCAGGCCTGGTCGATTACTACGCATTGCATGGCCTATACCAACCATACCTTGTTGCCCGAAGCCCTGGAGAAGTGGCCGTTGGGACTATTCGAGCGTTTGCTCCCACGCTTGCTGGAAATCATCTACGAGATCAATGCGCGGTTTCTGCGCCAGGTGTCGCTCAAATGGCCTGGTGATATCGATCGCCTGCAACGCATGTCCATTATCGAAGAAGGCAGCCAGCGTCATGTGCGCATGGCCTGGCTGGCGATTGTGGGTAGTTTTTCCGTCAATGGCGTCGCCGCCCTGCATTCGCAGTTGCTGCGAGACGGCTTGTTTCACGATTTTTATCAATTGTGGCCGGAGAAATTCAACAACAAGACCAACGGCGTGACGCCACGTCGTTGGGTGGCTTATGCCAATCCGGGTATGAGTGCGCTGATAAGCGCAACGATTGGCGATGGCTGGGTGGCCGATCTGAGCCAACTGGCGCAGCTGAAACCTTATGCCGAGCCTCAACATGAAGCTTTCCATGCACGCTGGCGCGAAGTTAAGCTGGACAACAAGCAACGTCTGGCCGAGCTCGTCAAAACCGAATGCAATGTGGATTTCGACCCGATGGCCTTGTTCGATGTGCAGGTCAAACGCATCCATGAATACAAGCGCCAGCTACTGAATGTGCTGCATGTGATCCATCTGTACCTGCGTATCAAAAACGGGCGTATGGAGAATTGGACCAATCGTTGCGTATTGATCGGCGGAAAAGCGGCACCAGGCTATGTCATGGCAAAACGCATTATCAAGCTGATCAATAATGTGGCGGATGTGGTGAATAACGATCCGGATGTGAATGGGCGTCTGAAACTTGCGTTTCTGCCCAATTACCGGGTATCCAGTATGGAGATTATTGCGCCGGCCACGGATCTCTCCGAGCAGATTTCCACCGCCGGCAAAGAGGCTTCCGGTACCGGCAACATGAAGTTCATGATGAACGGTGCCGCCACGATCGGCACTTACGACGGCGCCAATATTGAAATCATGGATGCAGTCGGTACCGAAAACTTCTTCCTGTTCGGGCTCAAGGCGAATGAAGTCGATGCTTTAAGCCTGGATTACCAGCCGTCACTATATGTTGATCAGGATAGCGAGTTGAAAGATGTGCTCATGCTGCTGCAGTCGGGACACTTTAATCCCAACGAACCATACATCTTCGACATCATTCTGGATGCCTTGCAAAGCACTCAAGACCCATGGAAGACGCTGGCCGATTTCCGCAGTTATGTGGATGCGCAGGAACAGGTGTCATTGGCCTGGCAGGATTACAAGCGCTGGACCCGCATGAGTATCCTCAATACGGCTTCAAGCGGTTTCTTCTCTACCGATCGCACCATGCTGGAATACAATCGGGAGATATGGAAGCTCACGCCGGGGTTGTAGTAAAGCTGCTATTCCGGCCGCATCTGCGGGAACAGGATCACGTCGCGGATACTCTGGCTGTTGGTGAGCAGCATGACCAGGCGATCAATACCTATGCCGCAACCGCCGGTGGGGGGAAGTCCATACTCCAGCGCGCGGATGTAGTCGGCGTCATAGTGCATGGCCTCCTCATCGCCGGCTTCCTTGTTGCGTACCTGCTCCATGAAACGTTCAGCCTGGTCTTCCGGATCATTCAACTCGGAGAAACCGTTGGCCAGTTCGCGCCCGGTGATGAA
>JBDSHM010000207.1:0-1925 GCA_039918495.1 Sulfuriferula sp.
CTGGCGAAACCGCCGGGGTGACCGGAGGATTTGGCGCCGGTTACCTGCAAAGTCAGGTAGCGCAAAGCATCGGCAGCCAGCAGTGTCTGGTAAGTGGCACTTTCTTCGCTCGCATTTTTTACGCCAGGTACAGACTTTGACAAACACGGCTTGGCACCCAGTTTGTCGAAGTCCGGCATGGATTCGGCAAAGTATTGGATACCTTCGCAAAAAGCGGGCTTGTTTTTGGGTTCAGTCAAGGTTTTGGTCGTACTCATGGTATTTCTCCTGGCTAATTGTAATAGGGGGCAACATGCTGTTGTTTTGCTTTTTGCGTTTCACAATGTGAAACGCATGTGCGTTAGATGAAATAATAACAAAGCATGGAGTGATGTGCAAGTGAATATTCAATTTATTTCTGACTGTGCATGATGCTGGTCTTGCAAGGCGTTTAATCGACAAACATTGGCTTGTACGGGAATCGTGTCGGGATAGTTGCGTAACAATACAGCGCAATTGAGGGTAAGTTCAATCGTAAATGCAGGTGTTACAAAGTTTCGTGTGATGATATACTGTTTCATATTGTGCAATACCTTGTATCTTCAAAGGACATTATCTTGAGTGAAATAGAAGAAATTGAATCAGAGGCTAAAGCCAAATCATCCATCCAGGTGATCGACCGCATGATGAATCTGGTCAATGCACTAACAGCTCATCAGGAGCCACAGGGTTTGAAGCAGCTGGCAACGCAGACGGGGCTGCATTCCTCCAGTGCGTATCGCATTCTGGGGGTGATGGTGGAAAAAGGACTGGTTGAGCGTATGGATTCGGGCCAGTATCAATTGGGCATCAAATGGCTGGAAGTGGGAAATCTGGTCAAGGCACGCATGAATGTGCGGCAAGTAGCCATCTCCTATATGCAGGAGTTGCATGACAGACTGGGTGAAACAGTCAATCTGGTCGTGCGTCAGGGGGATGAGATTGTCTATATAGAGCGTGTGTCAGGCGGCAAGGCGATGATGAAAGTGGTGCAGCTGATAGGCGCACGCGCACCCTTGCATATCACTGCGGCTGGCAAGATTTTCATGACTGAAGACGGTCCTCAGGCCGGAGCAGCGTTCAGTCGCCGTACCGGATTGCCAGTGTATACGCCCAATACCATTACTACGGCGGAGAGGCTGCAGGCGGAGGTGGATGAGGCGCAGCGCAAAGGTTATGCCTATGATAATGAAGAAGCCGAAAAAAGCGTGTCCTGTGTGAGCGCAGGCATTCGAGACTCAAGCACCAAGCTGGTTGCGGCCTTGTCGGTTTCTGCGCCATCCGAGCGTTTTGTGAAGGAGTGGTCGGAGCAGGTTAAAAAAACCGCAGGACTTATTTCGGCTGCCTTGGGTTACAAGGGCTAATCCGGTTTTTTTGATGCCTGCCTGAAATGCCTGTCACTTGTTAGTCTTTCTGGAAAAATTTTCCGATGTCACCCAAAGCTGAACCCAGTTGCGATATTTTCTGCACGGTGGTGGATAACTACGGCGATATCGGCGTGTGCTGGCGTCTGGCCAGGCAATTGGCAAACGAGCACGGAGTAACGGTGCGTCTGTGGGTGGATGATTTGGCCAGTTTCCGCAAACTGTGTCCCGGCATCGTGGTGACACTAGCCATCCAGCACCAGCGCGGGGTCGAAATCAGGCATTGGGACATTCCTTTTGCTGAAGTCATACCCGCACAGATTGTGATTGAGGCGTTTGCCTGTGAGTTGCCAGAGCACTATGTACAGGCGATGGCTGCGCAAGCCGAGAAGCGCTTATGGCTCAACCTGGAGTATCTAAGCGCGGAAGACTGGGTGGCGGGTTGCCACGGCTTGCCATCACCGCATCCGCGTTTGCCCTTGTTCAAATATTTTTTCTTTCCCGGATTTACCAAAGAAACGGGCGGATTGCTGCTGGAGCAAG
>JBDSHM010000208.1:0-3017 GCA_039918495.1 Sulfuriferula sp.
TTTGACCAAAGAATCGACAATCTTGCCGAATGCGGCGCCAATAATGACGGCAACAGCCAAATCAACGACATTGCCTTTCATTGCAAATGCTTTGAACTCACTGATAAAACTCATTGGAATCCCCTCCTAGATTAATACTGTTTATTATTATTTTGATTACTACCGGGTTAGCTTAGCCCTTTTTAAGCAGAACTGTCGAGTTTCAAAGTTTGTTCATTTGACGCGCACAAAAAAAGCAACCCTCAGGTTGCTTTTTTTCACAAAACACAAATTATTAACTGTGCTTGCGAAGTTTTTGTATCGCTGCAATCTGAGCAACGGCCTCGGCCAACTCTACTTGTGCCTTGGCATAATCCATTTCCGAAGCATGATTGCGCATCGATTCCTCGGCGTGGCGCTTCGCTTCAAGCGCCTTGGCTTCATCCAGATCCTGACCACGGACGGCCGTGTCGGACAGAATGGTGACCACGTTGGGCTGTACTTCAAGCATGCCGCCAGATACATAGATTACTTCTTCTTCGGCAATGTCAGGCCGTTTAATGCGTACCGAACCGGGTTTGATCCGCGTCAGCATTTGGGTATGGCGTGGGTAAATACCGACTTCGCCCATTTCCGCCGGTACCGTAACGTATTCAGCCGTACCGGAGAACAATGCCGCTTCAGCGCTGACAATATCTACGTGGATGGTCATGGCCATAAATCTCGCTTCCCTGTGTTCGCTCATTCGGTGCAGGCAAGGCCCGCACCGTCGTCACTGTTACTAGATGGTTTTTGCCTTCTCGACCGCTTCCTCAATGGTACCGACCATGTAGAACGCCTGCTCTGGCAGATGGTCATATTCACCATTGACGATGGCCTTGAAGCCGCTGATGGTGTCTTTCAGCGACACATACTTGCCAGGCGCGCCGGTAAATACTTCGGCCACGAAAAACGGCTGTGACAGGAAACGCTGAATCTTGCGCGCACGCGCCACGGCCAGCTTGTCTTCGGGGGCCAACTCATCCATCCCCAGAATGGCGATGATGTCGCGCAGCTCTTTGTAACGCTGCAGCACCGACTGCACACCACGCGCGACGCTGTAGTGTTCTTCACCCACCACCAACGGATCCAGCTGGCGCGAGGTAGAGTCAAGCGGATCAACGGCTGGATAAATACCCAGCTCGGCTACCTGGCGCGACAGCACAACCGTTGCATCCAAGTGGGCAAAAGTGGTTGCAGGCGACGGGTCGGTCAAGTCATCCGCAGGCACATAAACGGCCTGAATGGAAGTAATGGAGCCCTTCTTGGTCGAGGTGATGCGCTCCTGCAGGCGCCCCATTTCTTCCGCCAGCGTCGGCTGGTAACCCACCGCGGATGGCATACGACCCAGCAGCGCGGACACTTCGGTACCGGCCAGGGTGTAGCGGTAAATGTTGTCGACGAACAGCAGCACGTCGCGGCCTTCGTCACGGAAGTACTCGGCCATGGTCAGGCCGGTCAGCGCCACGCGCAGACGGTTACCGGGAGGCTCGTTCATCTGGCCGTAGACCAGTGCCACCTTGTCCAGCACGCCACCGTCCTTCATCTCGTGGTAGAAGTCGTTACCTTCGCGTGTACGTTCACCCACACCGGCGAACACGGAGTAACCACTGTGTTCTACGGCGATGTTACGGATCAGTTCCATCATGTTTACGGTCTTGCCCACACCGGCACCGCCGAATAGGCCGACCTTGCCGCCTTTTGCAAACGGGCAGATCAGATCGATCACTTTAATACCTGTTTCCAGCAGCTCGTTGGATGCGGCCAGCTCATCAAAGGCTGGCGCTTTACGATGGATACCCCAACTGATTTCGTTACCGATCGGGCCCATCTCGTCGATCGGGTTGCCCAGCACGTCCATGATGCGGCCCAGTGTTTTAATGCCGACCGGTACGGAAATGGCTGCGCCCGTGCCTGACACCAGCATACCGCGGCGCAAACCGTCGGTCGTACCCATGGCGATGGCGCGTACAATGCCGTCACCGAGCTGTTGCTGAACTTCCAGCGTCAGATCGGGGGTATCCATTTTCAGTGCGTCATAGACCTTGGG
Organism: Sulfuriferula sp.; assembly: GCA_039918495.1. GTDB lineage: Bacteria > Pseudomonadota > Gammaproteobacteria > Burkholderiales > Sulfuriferulaceae > Sulfuriferula. The sequence goes on from JBDSHM010000208.1 coordinate 2,069, forward strand.
CAAGCTGTCGCGAGGAAATTCCACGTCAACCACCGGGCCAATGATTTGTACGATTTTGCCTTGACTCATCGTCGTTCCTTGAAATAACAAAATTACTTAAACGGCCGCGGCACCAGCCACGATCTCGGAGAGTTCCTTGGTAATCGCGGCCTGACGGGTCTTGTTGTAGACCAGCTTGAGCTCTTCGATTACACTTTTTGCGTTGTCGGACGCGGCTTTCATCGCCACCATGCGGGCACTTTGCTCACTGGCCATATTTTCGGCAACCGCCTGATAAATCAGCGCTTCAATGTAGCGCATCAACAAACCGTCTATTACCGATTTGGCATCCGGTTCGTAGATGTAGTCCCAATGATGTACGGGCTTGTCGGCTGAGTCATCCGCTACCAGTGGTAACAGTTGCGTTAACGTCGGCTCCTGCTTCATGGTGTTGACAAAGCGGTTGTACACGACATACAGGGTATCGATTTTGCCTTCCATGTAGGCATCCAGCATCACCTTGACCGGGCCAATCAGCCGTTCCATGTGCGGCGTGTCACCCAGGGTAATCGCATGCGATACCACATTGGCTCCCATCCGCTGCATGAAGCCCAATCCCTTGTTGCCAATTGCCGTCACATCTATACCAAGCTTGGCGCTGTCCCACTGCTTCATTTTGCTGACAACCAGACGCAGCACGTTGGTATTGAGACCACCACACAAACCTTTGTCGGTGGTAACTACAATCAGTCCAACCCGTTTTTCGTTTTCACGCTTGATAACGAAAGGATGCTTGTATTCCGGGTTGGCCTGGGCAAGATGAGCGGCTACGATGCCGATTTTCTCAGCATATGGACGCGCGGCGCGCATGCGCTCCTGCGCCCGGCGCATTTTTGCAGCCGCGACCATTTCCATGGCACGGGTGATCTTGCGCGTATTTTCTACGCTTTTGATCTTGGTGCGTATCTCT
>JBDSHM010000209.1:0-3923 GCA_039918495.1 Sulfuriferula sp.
CGACGCGTCTTATATCGGCACCACTTTTCGTTCCAACGACTTCAACAAGCCGCCCCACAACCGCTACACCATCATCCGCGCCAAGTTCGACAAGTGGTTCTCGAAGAAAGTGCGAGAAGCGGGTGCACTGGTGATTTGCGAGGTCACCGTCAAGGAGCTGCTACTCAGCAAGCAAGGTAAAGTGATCGGTGTGCAGGTGGACCGGGAGCACGGCAAGATCTACGCTGACGTGGTGATCCTTGCTGACGGGGTGAATTCCACACTGGCCCGCAAAGCCGGATTCCGCAAGGAATTGAAGCCGAAACACGTCGCTCTGGCGGTGAAGGAAATCCATTTCCTGCCCAGGGACGTGGTGGAGAGCCGCTTTAACATCGGCAAGGACGAGGGGGTGGTGATCGAAATGCTGGGCAAAATCACCCAGGGCATGATGGGCACCGGCTTCCTCTATGCCAACAAGGATTCCATCAGCATCGGCGTAGGCTGCATGCTGTCCGATTTCATGGCACAGAAAACCACTCCCTTCGAACTGCTGGAACGCACCAAGGCGCACCCCGCCATCAAGCCGCTATTGCAGGGCGGTGAGATGAAGGAATACTCCGCCCATCTCATCCCCGAGGGCGGCTACCATGCGATTCCCCAAGTGTACGGCGACGGCTGGCTGATCGTCGGCGACTCCGGCATGTTCGTCAACGCGGTGCATCGCGAAGGCTCCAACCTGGCGATGACCACCGGGCGCATCGCGGCGGAAACAGTCATCGAGTTATACGCAGCGAAAAAGGCCATGAGCGCTGACAATCTGGCCGCGTACAAACAGCGCTTGGACGGCAGCTTTGTTATGGATGACATGAAAAAATACAAGAATCTGCCGGATATTTTTCACGCCAACAAACAGTTCTTCACCACCTATCCCGAGTTGCTGAACCGTTCCGCCTTTACCATGCTGATGGTGGACGGCAAGGGAAAACGAGCCAAGGAGAACGCGATTTTCAACAGTTTCCGCGAGCGTCGCACGCTGTTCGGCATGCTGGGCGACGCCTTCAAACTGTGGAGGGCAATACGATGACAACGGCCGCGAAAGTCGAAGAAAGCCTGTTCCAGAACCGTTACCTGCTGGATGCGGACAACCCCCACATCCGCATCAGGGACCCCGAGATTTGCGCTACAAGCTGCGAAGCCAAGCAATGCGTAGTGTGCTGCCCTGCCGGCTGCTACAGCGTGGAAGGCCGGAAAGTGGTGCTGATAACCGACGGCTGCCTGGAGTGCGGCACCTGCCGGGTGGTCTGCGACACCCATATCAATGTGGAATGGGAATACCCCCGCAGCGGCTATGGCATCCAATTCAAGTTCGGCTGAGCCGGCAGCGCATTTCGCCGCAGAACCACCAGCCCAGCGGAAGGAATTGGCGTGATTCACGCCGCATGCTCCCGCTTTTCGTACCTTAACTTCCCCACACCAGCTAATTTCGTCGCCTAGACAAACCTTGATGCAGATCAAGGACAGAGGCGGTCTGGTTCTATAACCTGCGTACAGCAGGCGGGTTGCCGTTACCCTTGTTGCAAGGGACTGGCTCCTGCCGGCTTGTTGTACCTTATTGACGTCATTATCATTATGGAGGTTGTTATGAATGCAAAATACCTGTTCGTCGCTGCGATTGCCTTACTACCGTTATCCGGCATTGCGCACGCGGCAGGAGATCCAAAGGTAAAAAGCATCATGGCACATAGCGACTGCTTTACCTGCCATTCAGTAGATCATCAGGTAATCGGCCCGGCATACAAGGATGTCGCCAAACGCTATCACGGCACCAAGGCATCTGCCGCCATCATCGCCACGCTCGCCGGGAAAATCATCAAGGGCGGGAACGGAAACTGGAACAAAGTAACTGGCGGCGCACCGATGACCGCTCACCCCAAGATGTCAAAAACCGAGGCTGAGGATATGGTCAAATGGATTCTCGCCCAATAAAAGCCGAGGCACTCATGCAAGCATCCTTCGCATTGCTGGAAAAGTACAGCAAGCCCGGCCCACGCTATACTTCCTACCCTACCGCGCCCTATTTCAGCACAGCCTTCAGCGAGGCCGACTGGCGTGCCGAGTTGGTGCGTTCCCAGGCCAGCGGACGCGATCTCTCGCTCTATGTGCATATCCCGTTCTGCGACAGCCTGTGCTACTACTGCGGCTGCAATATGGTGGCGACCCAGGATTACACCAAAGCGACCGCCTATCTGGACGTGCTGTTCGATGAAATCGAACGCAGCGCCGAACTAGCCGGCGGCGGACGTGTGGTACGCCAGATCCACTGGGGTGGCGGCACGCCTACCTTCCTCAAGCCCGCCGATATCCTGCGCCTGTCACAGCATCTGCACAGGTATTTCATGGTGGCTGAGGATGCGGAAATAGGCTGTGAAGTCGATCCGCGCGAGCTCTCCCGCGAGCACGTACAGGCTCTCAAACAGGCGGGTTTCAATCGCATTAGCCTGGGGGTGCAAGACCTCGACGAGCGCGTGCAGCGCGCGGTGAACCGGCTGCAACCGCTGGCGCTGATCGAACAGGTGTATGGCTGGATGCGCAGCGAAGGGTTTAACAGCATCAACATGGATCTGATGGTGGGATTGCCGCACCAGACGGTGGCCAGCTTCAACGCCACGCTGGATGAAATCCTTGCGCTGTCCCCCGACCGGCTGGCGGTATTCGGTTATGCGCATGTGCCCTGGCTCAAAAAACACCAGAAACTCATTCTGGAACCGGATCTGCCTGATTTCGCCACCCGTATCAGTCTGCAGGAGCTAATCCAGCACCGTCTGTCCGAGGCGGGTTATGTGTATATCGGCATGGACCATTTTGCCAGGCACGACGATGAGCTGGTGCGCGCCCAGCAGCAAAAAACGCTATGGCGCAACTTTCAGGGCTACACCACCCACCGCGACTGCGACATCCTGGCATTTGGCGCCTCGGCCATCAGCCAGACCGACGAAGTTTATGCACAGAATTTCAAGCGTCTGACGGATTATCACACCAGCGTAAGCCAAGGCAGCCTGCCTATCGAGCGCGGACTGCGCATCAGCCTCGATGACAAAATTCGTCGCGATGCCATAACCCGCATCATGTGCGACCTGGAACTGGACAAGGCTGTGTTCGCACGCACATGGGGACTGGATTTCGACACCTATTTTGCGCAGAGTCTGACAGAACTACAGGCGCTGTCCGCCGACGAGCTGGTAGAACTTACCCCGGAAAGGGTGCGCGTCACCGAAGCCGGGCGAATTTTTCTGCGCAATATCGCCATGACGTTCGATGCTTATCTGCACCAACCACAGGATGCCTCACCACGCTATTCACGTACCGTTTAGATAAGTAGCAAACGCCAGCAAGCTAGTCTACTACCCATTGCTGGCTTATGATTTCATCATCCGTATCCTGGTAACGAAACTGTATATCTCTACGGTTTCGTACCTTTGTCTCTCGGATGACATTCACCAGCCAACGCATTAGCCAAATATAGTCACATCCAATGTGATCCCGCCAATCCTGGGAAGTTTGATTTTTTCATTCTGTGTTTTGTTCGTAGCATAAGACCGACACCGGGCATCTGTCCGGCGGTACCACCGAAGTCCACCCTTTAAACTATTCGCATCTTCTGATCAAGTGCACTTGGCCACATCGCAAGTGCATTGCTTATATTTCTTCGGCAATTCGATTCCGTTTGACTTAGATCAAGGAACAAAAGATGTATTAGATATATAACTTCAAACACAATCGTTTTTTTTAACGCCCAAGGAGCCGAACATGCAACAAGTCTTCACCAAAGCGATGGCCCGCAACATTTTTCTCGGTGGTGCTGTATTTTTTCTCGCCATTTATCTGGCGCTCAGTTATGACACCTGGCAGCGAATTCCGATACGAGACCACGCGGACAAAATGAC
>JBDSHM010000210.1:0-3261 GCA_039918495.1 Sulfuriferula sp.
GCTCGAATTAATGAACGGATCGAAACTCGGCGTGTCCGATCCGAGTCGAGTGACAAACGCATAAACTCCCACCGTGTTATTTTATTTATGGTCTATTATTTTTAATGTCACGCTAAAACGTGCCGTAAGGTGGCAGGCGGAAACCCGTTTCCTTTGATAAATTGTGCGACAAGTACCCTGCCAGAAGGGGGTGTGATTCAGAGTGCTTAATTTGATGATTAAGCTTTTTACTAAAAAATTATTTTATAGGTGCAGTATTTGTAAGTTTTTTTTTGCAACACTTTGATATCCAGATAATCATTTCATCCCGTGGAGGAAACGATGCAAGTTAATCGGAGGCAGTTTTTTAAAATCTGTGCTGCAGGGGTAGGTGGATCCAGCCTCGCAGTTATGGGTTTTTCACCTACAGTCGCCTTGGCGGAAGTCCGCGAATTCAAGTTGTTACGTACGACGGAAACTCGAAACACCTGCCCCTACTGTTCAGTAAGCTGCGGTTTATTAATGTACAGCCTGGGTGACAAGGCCAAAAATGCCAAACTGGAAATTATTCATATTGAGGGTGATCCGGATCACCCGGTGAACCGTGGCACCTTGTGCCCTAAGGGCGCTGGCTTGCTGGATTTCGTTCACAGTCCAAATCGATTGAAGTATCCGGAATACCGTGCTGCGGGTTCCAAAGAATGGAAGCGTATTTCCTGGGAAGATGCCTTCCTGCGCATCGCACGTCACGTGAAAGACGACAGGGACAAGAACTTTATTGCCAAGAACGCTGAAGGTACTACCGTTAATCGGTGGTTGTCGGCAGGCTTCCTGGCTGCTTCGGCATCTTCCAATGAAAGCGGTTATCTGACGCACAAAATTGTTCGCAGCATGGGGATGCTCGCCTTCGATAATCAAGCGCGTGTATGACACGGACCTACGGTGGCAAGTCTTGCCCCTACGTTCGGTCGCGGTGCGATGACCAATCATTGGGTTGATATCAAGAACGCAAATTTGGTCTTGATCATGGGTGGTAATGCCGCTGAGGCGCACCCGTGCGGTTTCAAATGGGTCACCGAGGCGAAAGCCCATAATAATGCCAAGCTGGTTGTTGTTGATCCGCGGTTCAATCGTTCGGCGGCGGTGGCTGATTACTATGCACCGATCCGTACTGGCACCGATATCGCTTTTCTTGGCGGCTTGATCAATTATCTACTGGCTAACGACAAGATTCAGCATGAATACGTCAAGCAATACACTAATGCTGCGTTTCTGGTAAATGACAACTATACCTTCGCTGAAGGTCTGTTCTCGGGATACGATGCCGAGCACCGCAAGTATGACAAATCTACGTGGTCATACGTGATGGGTGCGGATGGCTATGCTACGGTGGATGAAACTCTGCAAAACCCCCGCTGCGTTTTCAATCTGATGAAACAGCACTATGCGCGCTATACGCCTGACGTGGTGAGCAACATCTGCGGGACGCCCAAGGAACAGTTCCTCAAGGTGTGCGAGATGATCGCGGAAACTAGCGTACCCAACAAGACCATGACCATCCTGTACGCCCTTGGCTGGACCCAGCACAGCGTCGGATCGCAGATGATCCGCACTGCAGCCATGGTGCAGCTGCTGCTCGGCAATGTGGGTATGGCCGGGGGCGGGGTGAACGCCTTACGCGGCCACTCCAACATCCAGGGGCTGACCGATTTAGGCCTGCTCTATAACATGCTGCCGGGCTATCTGACGCTGCCCGGAGAAAAAGAAACGGAGTACCAGAAATTTATCGAAACACGCACCCCGAAAACGCTGCGCCCCGGCCAACTCAACTACTGGCAAAATTATCCCAAGTTTCATGTGAGCCTGATGAAAGCCTGGTTTGGTGATGCGGCCACCCAGGAAAACAACTGGGCCTTCGACTACCTGCCCAAGCTGGACAAAGCGCACGATGTCCTGCAGGTATTCGAGGATATGCACCAGGGCAAAATGAACGGCTATTTCTGCCAGGGTTTCAATCCTCTGGCCGCTTTTCCCAACAAGGCGAAGATCGGCGGGGCGCTGGCCAAGCTAAAATATCTGGTGATCATCGATCCGCTGGCGACGGAAACTTCCGAATTTTGGAAGAATTTCGGCGAGTACAACAACGTTGATTCCAGCCAGATTCAGACCGAGGTATTCCGCCTGCCTTCCACCTGCTTTGCGGAAGAAGATGGCGCACTGGTGAATAGCAGCCGCTGGCTGCAATGGCACTGGAAAGGCGCCGAGCCGCCAGGAGATGCCAAAGGCGACCCCGAGATCATGGCGGGCATCTTCATGCGCTTGCGTGATCTGTATAAGAAGGAAGGCGGTGCTTTCCCGGATCCTATCCTCAATCTGACCTGGAATTACGCCATTCCAGATCAGCCCAACTCTGAGGAACTGGCCAAGGAATACAACGGCAAGGCGCTGGCCGATATTGCGGATCCGAAAGACCCGACCAAGATGCTGGTCAAGTCTGGACAGCAACTGGACAGCTTCGCCCTATTGCAGGACAACGGTTCCACAGCCAGCGGTTGCTGGATTTTCGCCGGTGCCTGGACCGAAAAAGGCAACATGATGGCGCGCCGGGACAACGCCGATCCGAGCGGGTTGGGGGAGACCCTGGACTGGGCATTCGCCTGGCCCGCTAACCGGCGCATTCTTTACAACCGGGCATCGTGTGACCCTGCAGGCAAGCCTTGGGATCCCAAACGGGCACTCTTGCACTGGAACGGTAACAAGTGGGTCGGCTTCGACGTCCCCGACTTCAAACCGGATTCCGCGCCCGACCAGGGCATGGAACCTTTTATCATGCAGCCGGAGGGCGTGGCGCGCCTGTTTGCTCTCGACAAGATGGCGGAAGGGCCGTTCCCCGAACACTATGAGCCTTTTGAAACGCCCATCGGTACCAATCCATTGCATCCCAAAGTAGTGAGCAATCCGGCGGCGCGCGTGTTCAAGGGCGACCTGGAACAGTTCGGTACCGCCAAGGATTTTCCTTATGCAGGCACCACCTACCGGCTCACCGAGCACTTTCATTACTGGACCAAGCATGCGGTCATCAATTCCGTTCTCCAGCCCCAGCAATTCGTCGAATTGGGCGAAGAACTGGCAAAGGAGAAAGGGATCGCGAACGGCAGTATGGTGACGGTGCGTTCCAATCGGGGACATATCAAAGCGGTGGCTGTAGTGACCAAGCGCCTCAAAGCGCTCACCGTCAATGGCAAGACGGTACATACCATCGGTATCCCGATCCACTGGGGT
>JBDSHM010000211.1:0-1823 GCA_039918495.1 Sulfuriferula sp.
AGCCGGTCGCACTGGCGGTATGGAAGTTCGAGGTTTCCGGACTCAAAGTAGTTCAATCCTGGCTGGGTTACCGCATGAAGATCCGCAAAGGGAAAAAGTCCTCCCCGCTTGATGACATCACACCAACCAGTTGGCCTGCGGAATTCACCTCTGAGTTGCTGCGTCTGCTGCATCTTCTGGAAGAGACATTGGAAATCTATCCTCAGCAAGCGGCATTGCTGGAACAGATCATCAAAGGCCCGCTGCTGAATGCAGACCAGTTGGGAGCGCCACCTGACGAATACCGCAAGCCGCCTGCGAGCCACGGAACGCAATATCAGCTCGAAATCTGAGAAGCTTTGTCCCCATGGCTGATACGGGAATCAATAGGGGCGAACTCGATTGATATTTAATACTTTGACTAGAAAACCGCAAAATCAATCGCATAATGACTGGGACAGACCACGCTTTCTTAACGAGCACCTATTGGAGTAAGTTTCATGGCCAGAAAGAGAAAACAAGGCGCGTTCGAAGACTTGATCGGCATTGCCGCCTTGCTCCCATGGTGGGCAGATGTACTCCTGGCGCTCATTACATACTTCGCCCTCCACCACTTTGCAACCGCTGTAGTAGCACCGCCTGTGACGCCAGGGCATATGGGTACTGCCGTCGCAAACCAACTCGGCAAGACACTCGCCACGTATGGGCAATATCTGATTCCTCTTGCTTGCTTAATCGGCGCTGGTATTTCTGCCTATAAGTGCCATAAACGGGCTGCGTTAATCACAGGCGTCAGAGGAGGCTCATCCCCTTCTGTACTCAATGGCATGACTTGGCAGGAATTCGAGATGCTGGTGGGTGAGGCATTTCGGCGTAGTGGGTACACGGTTACCGAAACTGGCGGCGGTGGCGCTGATGGTGGTGTTGATCTTGCCCTGAGAAAAGACGGCGAGAAATTTCTGGTCCAATGCAAGCAGTGGAAAGCATTCAAAGTCGGCGTTACAACCATTCGTGAGTTATATGGCGTAATGGCCGCAGGGGGCGCTGTTGGTGGGTTCGTGGTGACGTCGGGCGTTTTTACGCAGGAGGCAAAATCTTTCGCAGAGGGAAGAAACATTGACTTGATCGATGGTTCTGAATTGACGGCCATGATCAAGAAAATACAACAACAGCCCCAAGCCACCACTGCCACGGCACAGCCCGCGCGTCAAAGCTCCCTGGCGGCAACTGCCGACCCAAGCTGCCCAAAATGCGGCAGTGTCATGGTCAAGCGAACTGCCAAGCAAGGCGCCAATAGTGGCAAGGCGTTCTGGGGCTGCACCACCTTTCCACAATGCCGAGGGACAATCCCGATTAACTAAAGAATGCCAAATAATAGGTGACAGACCACGATTTCTTGACGGGCACCTGGCAAATCAATGGTGCCAGACTCATCCCAGATATTCGTAACCCGCCATCGTCATGAAATCCGCAAACGTGTCATTCACAATCAGGGATTGAACGATCTCCGCAGCCAGCGGGTATTTTCCGGCAAGAAACGCGGCATTCCCCAGTTCGTTGCGGATGTGCTGCAATTCCTCGGGAATCATGCTCAGCACCCTCTCCAGCGTGACTTTCCTGCCATCGTCCAGCACGCCGAGCGGGCTGCGAATCCAGTGCCAGACCTGGGAGCGCGAAATCTCTGCGGTTGCCGCATCTTCCATGAGATGGTGAATGGGTACCGCCCCCTGCCCGGCCAGCCAGGCGCCCATGTATTCGATGCTGACCTGAATATTGTTGCGCAAGCCATTCTCGGTAATCGGCGCCTGGGGCTGGAAATCCAGTAAATCCTCGCGGGTGACATG
>JBDSHM010000212.1:0-8250 GCA_039918495.1 Sulfuriferula sp.
AAACAATACAGAACTTCATCCTTCCGTTACGGCACTGGTGTCGCTGGCAGCCAATATTGCCGCGAATCATCCCGGACAGGGTTTGTGTCAGGTGGACAGGCTACGGCAACAGGGTATAACGGCTGAACAAATTGATCTGGTAGTTGAAATTGCCCGTCATATCCGCGACGAAGCGGGCAGCAAACTGGACGTGGGTTTCGACGCCGCATTGGCCGAACGTTCCCGACCTGCTGCCAAGCCACTCGATATTCCAGTTGCCGCTTCGGCATGTTGCACGCCCACGCCTTCCGGAAAATCCTGCTGCTAATCAAGCTTGTTTGTTTACGTGGAGTCGTGATCATCAAAAAAATAAGGCATGCCAGTAGCCTGTCAGATCAATTTAATTCGGAGAGTAGGGAATGAGTAAAAAAACAGTTCTGATCCTGTGCACCGGCAATTCCTGCCGCAGCCAGATGGCTGAGGCACTGGTGAATCACGATCTTGGCGACACGGTGCTTGCGATCTCCGCAGGCACGCGTCCGCAGCCGAAAGTAGCGGATGGCGCGATCGCCGCGCTGCAGGATTTGGGTATTGCGACCGATGGGCTGCACCCCAAGGATGTGGATGCGGTCCTGAACGAGGCGATTGATCTGGTGATTACCGTGTGTGACAACGCCAAGGAAGCGTGCCCGGTATTCCCGCGCGTCATTCCCAGCGTGCATATGCCGTTTCACGATCCGCACGGCGAACCGCTGGAGAGCTTCATGCGCGTGCGCGATGAAATTCGCGCAAAACTGGTGGCTGAAGTCGCGCGACGTCTGGCATAAACAGCGATGCTGGTAGCGCTGCTTATTTTTCTGGTTACGCTTGCCCTCGTCATCCGCCAACCCAAAGGCCTCGGCATCGGTACCGCCGCCTGGTTGGGTGCGGGGGCGGCGCTGCTGGCTGGTACGGTATCACTGACCGACATTCCCACCGTCTGGCATATCGTCTGGGATGCCACCTTCACGTTGATCGCGCTGATCCTGATTTCACTGATCCTGGATGCAGCGGGATTCTTCGAGTGGTCGGCATTGCATGTGGCACGCTGGGCGCAGGGCTCGGGTCGGATGCTATTTGTGTTGATCGTGTTGCTGGGCAGTGTGATTGCCGCACTCTTTGCAAACGACGGTGCGGTACTCATCCTGACACCGCTGGTCGTCGAAATGCTGCGTGCGCTGCGCTTCTCACCACCCGCGATGCTGGCATTTGTCATGGCGGCGGGGTTTGTGTCGGATTCGGCCAGCCTGCCTTTCAAGATTTCCAATCTGGTCAATATTGTTGCCGCCAACTATGCGGGCATAGGCTTTGCCGATTACGCGACGGTGATGGGCGTGGTCAACCTGGTATCCGTCGCGGCTTCGCTGCTGGTACTGGCCTGGTATTTCCGCCGCGATGTGCCGCCGGCTTATGATCCGGCGCAACTCGCCGATCCAGCGGGCACGATACACGACCCGTTTGTTTTTCGTACCGGCTGGGTGGTTTTGCCCAGTTTGCTGGTGGGCTATTTTCTGTCGCAACGCTGGGGCGTGCCGACCTCGCTGATTACCGGGGCAGGTGCCTTGGTATTGATACTTGCCGCAGGCCGGGAGCATCTGCTCAGGCGTCAACCCAAAGCGGTCATCCCGGTGTGGACGATCCTGCGTGGGGCGCCCTGGCAGGTAGTGGTATTTTCACTGGGCATGTATCTGGTGGTGTATGGGCTGGGCGAGCATGGCCTGACCGCAGGCTTGTCGCATGCGCTCGAATGGCTGGCAAGTTATGGCCTCACCGCGGCCACACTCGGCACCGGCTTCATGATGGCGGCACTATCTGCACTGATGAACAATATGCCTGCGGTGCTTGCCGGCAGCCTCGCCGTGGCGCATGCGCAGGTTGATCCGGCGATCCGCGAAGCCATGGTGTATGCCAATATCGTCGGCTGCGATCTCGGCCCCAAGATCACCCCCATCGGCAGCCTTGCCACCTTGTTGTGGCTACACGTGTTGGCGCAGCGCGGCATGACGATAGGCTGGGGACAGTATTTCCGCATCGGCATTGTACTCACCGTGCCGGTGCTGTTTGCCACGTTGTTTGCGCTGGCAGGCTGGCTGAGTTTTTTGCGTTAAACCCGCACTTCACGCTATCCTTGCAAAATATGGGACTAAACGCGTTTTTGGCAATTGGAGTAGGCGCCTCGATGGGCGCATGGATGCGCTGGGGGCTGGGCCTCTGGCTGAATCCGCTATTCCCGACGCTGCCGATGGGCACGCTGGCGGCTAATTTGCTGGGTGGTTATCTGATCGGGCTGGCGATGGCGTTTTTTGCCAGTTACACCGGGCTGCCACCGGAAGCGCGCCTGCTGGTCATCACCGGATTCCTCGGGGGCCTGACCACTTTCTCCACTTTTTCTGCCGAAATATTCACGCTGCTCTCGCGCCAGCAATGGGGCTGGGGGGTGACGTCAGTGTTTCTGCATTTGGTCGGATCGGTACTGATGACCGGGCTCGGCGTACTTACCTTCAAATTTCTGAAAGCCTGATGTCATGCAAGACCACTGGCTACGCCTCTATACTTCCGAAAAACAAAAGCACGCTGGCAAGCCGCTGTTCGAGTGGCTGCTGGAAGCTGCGCGCAAGCAAGGTATTGCAGGCGGTACGGTATTCCGGGCGACTGCCGGATTTGGCCGTCACGGTTTTACCGAAGAAACTTTTTTCGAGCTGGCTGGTGAGCTGCCGATGCTGGTGGAGTTCATTGCCAGCGCAGAACAGGTCGACGCGCTACTGGCTCTGTGCACACAGGAAAATCTGCGCCTGTTCTATACCCGTCTTCCGGTGACCCACGGCATAACCGGTTCTTGAATGGCATGAGCTCTTACGCCGACCAGGCCATCCTGTTCGTAGCGTCCTTTATCGCCAACTGGTTTTCAGCATTGTCCGGCGGCGGTGCAGGCCTGATCCAGTTTCCCATGCTGATCTTTCTCGGGCTGCCTTTTGGCGTGGCACTGGCAACACATAAAGTGGCCAGCGTGGCGCTGGGGCTGGGCGCAACGCTACGCTATCTCAAGGGCAACCATCTGGAGCGCCGGTTTTCGCTGATCATTCTGGGTGCAGGCTTGCCCGGCGTGGTGCTGGGAGCGAGCACCATCCTGCAGATATCGCCACGCATCGCCATTTTATTACTGGGCATATTGACCCTGAGTCTGGGCGTGTATTCCGTATTCAAACCGCGTCTGGGCATGGAATACGCACCGAAAAATCAGCATGGTGGCGGGCTACTGGCAGGCATGGCCGGTCTGTTCGTCATTGGCTTCCTGAACGGCTCCATCACTTCCGGTACCGGGCTGTTTTTGACCATCTGGCTGATCCATCATTTCGGCCTTGATTACAAGCGTGCAGTCGCCTACACACTGGTGCTGTGCGGGTTAGCCTGGAACGGTACCGGTGCATTGGTGCTGGGTTATCTGGGTACCATCGCCTGGGGCTGGATGCCGGCGCTGCTGGCCGGGTCCATTCTGGGCGGCTACTTCGGCAGCCACATCGCCATCAAAAAAGGCAATGTGTGGATCAAGCGCGCATTTGAAGTCATCACCATCATTATTGGCATCAAGCTGATTCTGGGCTGAATAAATATCGCAGAGGTCTATAGTAAAACTCTGTCAATACGAATCAAGCCCGCCATGAAGCGTTTTTCCACTTTCATATTGCTGTTATCCGCATTGGTTTGGAGCGCGCCTAATTGGGCCGCAGCGCCTGTGCTGCTATTGAAGATAGATGGCGCAATCGGTCCAGCCACAGCAGACTATGTGGTGCGCGGTCTGGAACATGCTGCCCGGGACGGGGCGCAGTTGGTGGTATTGCAAATGGATACGCCGGGTGGGCTCGATACCTCCATGCGCAAGATCATCAAAGCGATTCTCGCCTCACCTGTGCCGGTGGCTAGCTATGTTGCGCCCAGTGGCGCGCGTGCGGCCAGTGCCGGCACCTATATTCTGTATGGCAGCCAAATTGCGGCGATGGCGCCCGGAACCAATCTGGGCGCTGCCACACCGGTTCAGATTGCGATGCCGGGAACAGGTGAACGGCAAAATGCCGATGACAAAGGGGCCAAATCCGCACCGGATACCATGACCAAGAAAGTGACCAACGATGCAGTCGCCTACATCCGTGGTCTTGCCGAACTGCATGGACGTAACGCCCAGTGGGCAGAACAGGCAGTGCGCGAAGCGGCCAGCCTGCCTGCCAGCGAAGCACTCAAAATGAAGGTGATCGATTATGTAGCCCCCGATCTGCCGCAGCTGCTCAAACAACTGGATGGCAAACACATCGGTATCGCCGGTGGCGAGCGTACGCTGGCTACCAAAGACGCGCCGCTGATTCACTATCAGGCCGATTGGCGCAGCCGTTTTCTGGCGGTCATTACGGATCCCGGCGTGGCGCTGATCCTGCTCATGGTCGGCGTATACGGGCTGTTTTTCGAATTCTTCAACCCCGGTTTTGTGGTGCCGGGAGTGCTCGGCGGCATCTGCTTATTGCTGGCACTGTATGCCTTCCAGTTATTGCCGGTGAATTACGCCGGGTTGATGCTGATTTTGCTGGGTATCGCATTCATGGTGGCGGAGGCATTTGCGCCCAGTTTCGGCATGCTTGGCATTGGCGGCGTCGCGGCATTTGTCATGGGCGGGGTGATCCTGATCGACACGGAACAGCCGGGCTTTGGCATCCCCATTGGCTTGATCATCGGCGTAGCCGTGCTGAGCGCAATACTGGTGGCAGGGTTGGCCAGCATGGCGATCAAGGCACGTCGAAGAGCGGTCGTCAGCGGTTCAGAGCAACTGCTTGGCAGTCTCGGCGAGGTGATAAATTGCGGTGAAGATATCTGCTGGGCCCGGGTTCAAGGTGAGATGTGGCAGGTCAGAAGCACTCAGGCCTTGATAGCGGGCCAATCGGTGCGGGTCGCCGGCAGAGAAGGTTTGACGCTTGTTGTAATCCCGCAGGCGAATTCATAACGATACGGATAAATAATCAAGGAGTCTGAGCATGGAATTCAGTTTCGGTTTTGGTGGTGTGTTGATCATCCTGATTGTATTGGTGGTTTCATCCGTTCGTATTATGCGCGAGTATGAGCGCGGCGTGGTGTTCCAGCTGGGGCGATTCTGGAAGGTAAAGGGGCCGGGGCTGGTCATCATTATTCCGGGTGTTCAGCAAATGGTGCGCATAGACTTGCGCACCGTCGTGCACGAGGTCCCCCCACAGGATGTGATTTCGCGCGACAACGTTTCCATCAAGGTGGATGCGGTGCTGTACTTCCGTGTGGTGGACCCGGAAAAAGCCTTTATCCAGGTGGAAGACTTTTTTTCCGCCACCAGCAAGCTTGCCCAGACCACCCTGCGTTCCGTGCTGGGCAAACACGATCTGGATGAAATGCTGTCCGAGCGCGACAAGATCAACGCCGATATCCAGACCATACTCGATTCCCAGACCGAGGCCTGGGGGATCAAGGTCAGCGTGGTCGAAATCCGTAATATCGAACTGACGGAAGACATGATTCGCGCCATCGCCAAACAGGCCGAGGCCGAGCGCGACCGGCGCTCCAAGGTGATCCATGCGGATGCCGAGTTCCAGGCCTCGCAGACCTTGGTCAACGCCGCCGCCATTCTGGCCTCCGCGCCCGGCGGCATGCAGCTGCGCTACCTGCAAACCCTGGCCGAGATCGCGACGGAAAAAAACTCCACCATCGTTTTCCCACTGCCCATCGACCTGATCAAGCCGTTTCTGGAAATTATGGAGAAGGCGTCCGGCAAGGCAGATAAAGACACACCCGCTTGACGGCAACGCCCGGAACCGGCCCAATAGCTGCCTTTGCAGCAATGGGTATGAACACGGCAATGGTGACGGGCCGCAACTGGGATATTTTCTGCACCGTGGTGGACAACTACGGCGATATCGGCGTGACCTGGCGTCTGGCGCGGCAGCTGGTCGCCGAGCATGGCGTGCAGGTTCGCCTGTGGGTGGACAATCTCACCAGTTTTCAGCATCTCTGCCACGCGGTCGACCCGAAACTGTCCGAGCAAAGCATTGACGGCATAGTAGTGCGGCACTGGGATAAAGCGTTCCCGGATACCACGCCTGCCGATGTCGTCATTGAGGCATTTGGCTGCGAACTGCCGAAAAATTATCTGGCGGCCATGGCTGCAATGCGGCCCAAACCGGTCTGGGTCAATCTGGAATATCTCAGCGCAGAAGACTGGGTGGAAGGTTGTCACGGCTTGCCATCTCCCCATCCCCAGCTGCCGCTTACCCGATATTTTTATTTCCCCGGCTTTACCGAGCATACCGGTGGTTTGCTGCGTGAAGCGGGGCTGATCGAGCAGCGTAAAATTTTTCAACACAATCCGGCAGCGCAGGCTGAATTCTGGACATGGCTGGGCGTGAAACCGGTAGCGGATGCATTGCGGATATCGCTATTCAGCTATGAAAATCCCGCCGTACCGAAATTGCTCAAGGCTTGGGCAACAGGTGAACAGCCGGTGCAATGTCTGGTACCGACAAGCAAACTGCTACCGCAGATTGCTAAATTTTTCGGTGCACGCAGCCTGATTCGTGGCGATCAGCCGCAACACGGAAACCTGAGCCTGCATGTGCTGCCTTTTTTCCCGCAGACACGTTATGACGAATTACTATGGGCATGCGATGTGAATTTCGTGCGCGGCGAAGATTCGCTGGTGCGCGCACTCTGGGCCGGCAAGCCATTGGTCTGGCATATCTATCCGCAGCAAGAGGAGGCCCATCAGGAAAAACTGGATGCCTTTCTGGCCCGCTATTGCGCAGGCTTGCCTCCCCAGGCCGCCTCTGCCTTACAGGATTTCTGGCAGGCCTGGAATACGGGCAAGGGAGTAGGGCAGGCCTGGGAGCAATACAGACAGCATCTGGCAGGGATGCATGCCAACGCATGCCGATGGGTAGAGGAGCAGTTGAAAAATAAAGATCTGGCAGCGAATCTCGTGCAGTTTTGCCAAAGTAAGATAAAATGATCGGCTAAATTAGCGCTCACCCCCAATTTATTCAGCAGGATACAGCATGAAAACAGCACAGGAAGTTCGCGCAGGTAACGTGATTATGGTTGGCACTGACCCCATGGTCGTACTCAAAGCCGAGTTCAGCAAATCAGGCCGCAACTCGTCCGTGGTCAAAATGAAGATGAAAAATTTGCTGACCGATTCCGCCTTTGAGGCCGTCTACAAAGCCGACGAAAAATTTGAACAGGTTGTGCTCGATCGCAAGGAATGCACCTATTCCTACTTCGCCGACCCGTTGTACGTCTTCATGGACAGCGAGTTCAACCAGTATGAAGTCGAAGTCGAAAACATGGGCGATGCGCTCAACTACCTCGAAGACGGCATGAACCTGGAAGTGATTTTCTACAACGGCAAAGCCATTTCGGTCGACATGCCCACCACCGTGGTGCGCGAAGTGACTTACACCGAGCCTGCCGTACGCGGCGACACCTCGGGTAAGGTATTGAAGCCTGCCAAGATCACCACCGGGTTTGAATTGCCGGTGGCCGCGTTTGTAGAGATTGGCGACAAGATCGAGATTGATACACGAACCGGAGAATTCAAGCGCCGTATTGCGGCTTGATTTTGTAATGTGCATGAATAATAAAGGCAGCTTGGGCTGCCTTTATTATTGTTGAAAATTTAGTCGAGGTGTAAATAGCCCGGTTTGGCGGCGTAGATGTCTCGTTGACGCTGAACTGAAAGAACTGGAGACCAGAACCGCTAGATGCATGCGCGATACGTGTACTGTAGATCGGCATGCTCAACGATGCTATATCTGCAAAGTGCCGGTCGGCAATACATTAATCCCGAACTCTTCTTTCAATCCAACCCGTCCTTGCTGCGTAACCTGGATTGCACGGGATGATTTTGAACTTAGCAGCCAGCCCGATGCGCAAAGCACGGCCATAAAACTTACCCCGAGAGGTCCGGCCAAGTGGTGACGGCGCTCTGTCCAATCCAGACACTGCCGAGCAAGTCCGTGCCGGGTCGGTTTGAGCGCCGATACGTCCAGTCCCATACTACCGAACCATTCCATACCAGACAGCGTGACCACGAACTGTTTTTCTGCCGCAGGAATAATGAACCCTCGTTCTTGCAGACCCTGTGTTACGGCGACGCCGAGCTGTCCGGCAAGATGATCGTAGCATCGGCGAGCAAACTGCAGGGATTGAGCCTCATGGCTGAGCGGTTGG
>JBDSHM010000213.1:0-4039 GCA_039918495.1 Sulfuriferula sp.
GCGCCGTCCCATCGCGTCGAATGAAGCGCTCTGAGCAGCGACCGTGGTGCCTTGAATCAGCCCGGTATCCTGTACCGGGAAGAACCCCTTGGGGATCACCACATACAGCACCACCGTCACCAGGAGGGTAAGCAGCGCCACCACCAGCACCGTCGGCTGATGGCGCAGCACCCAGACCAGTGCACGCGCATAACGATCGGCAAGCCGCTCGAAGGCTCGCCCACTGGCGCGTGAAAAACGGCCCTGCTTTTCCTCCGGGATATGACGCAGCATGCGCGCGCTGAGCATCGGCGTAAACGTCAGCGACACGACAGCGGAAATCATGATCGCCACGGCCAGTGTGATCGCGAATTCGCGGAACAGCCGTCCCACTATATCACCCATGAACAATAGCGGAATCAGCACCGCGACCAGCGAAAAAGTCAGCGAAATAATGGTAAAGCCGATCTGCCCTGCGCCTTTGAGTGCAGCCTGCAACGGCGATTCGCCCGCCTCGATGTAACGCGCGATGTTCTCGATCATCACGATCGCATCATCCACCACAAAACCGGTGGCAATGGTCAGCGCCATCAGTGTCAACGTATTGATGGAATAACCGGCCAGATACATCACGCCGAAAGTGCCGATCAACGCCAACGGCACTGCCGTGGCGGGAATAAAGGTGGCACGCGCACTGCGCAGGAACACAAAAATCACGGCAACCACCAGTCCCACTGCCAGCAGCAACTCGAATCGCACGTCGGCAATCGCTGCGCGTATGGTCACGGTGCGGTCTGACAGTACCGTCAATTGCGCCGCCCCCGGCAGGCTTTTTTGCAAATCCGGCAACAGTTCATGAATACGATCGACTACCTGAATCACATTGGCACCGGGCTGACGTTGCACATTCAACACCAGCCCGGGCTTGCCGTTTACCCACGCGGCCTGCCAGGCATTTTCGGGGGCCTCTGCCACGGTGGCCACGTCACCCAGGCGCACGGGTGCACCGCTCTTGTAGGCAATAATCATGTCGCGATAAGCCTCTGGCGACTGCAACTGATCATTGGCATCGATGGTAAATGAGCGCTGTGGTCCGTCGATGCTGCCTTTCGGGGTATTGACGTTGGCCACGGTAATGGCGGTGCGGATATTATCCAGACTCAAACCCAGCGCGGCCAGTGCACGCGCATTGACGGTGACGCTGACAGCCGGCTTGTGCCCGCCGGACAAGCTGACCATGCCCACACCCGGGACTTGCGACAGTTTTTGCGAGACGCGCGTATCCGCCAGGTCATACAGGCGGGTGAGCGGCAAGGTGGCGGAAGTCACCCCCAATGTGATGACCGGAGCATCGGCCGGATTGACTTTCGCATACACCGGCGGCGAAGGCAGATCACCGGGCAGAAAACTGCCTGCCGCATTCATCGATGCCTGTACCTCCTGCTCGGCCACGTCCAGCGGCAGCAGCAAGTCGAAACGCAAAGTAATCACCGAGGCCCCGCCGGAGCTGACCGACCACATCTGTGCCAGCCCTGGCATCTGGCCGAACTGGCGCTCAAGCGGCGCCGTGACCGAGGAAGTCATGACATCCGGACTGGCGCCGGGATAAAGCGTGGTGACCTGGATGGTAGGGTAATCCACCTCGGGCAACGCCGCCTGTGGCAACAGCTTGTAACCGATGAATCCACCGACCAGAACTGCCAACATCAGCAGCGTGGTTGCAATAGGTCGCAGAATAAACAGCCGCGACACGCTCGGGCGTTCAGCCTCCGCCGCTTCCGCTAGCGGGTCGTCAACCGGGGGCATGCTCACGGCGCTTTACCCTGACCCGCACCTCGCTGGCCGGCACCATGCTTGCCCTTGCCTGCATTGTTTCCGGTCTGCACCGTCACGATTCGCACAGTGGCGCCGGCACGCAGCCGGTCCAGCCCGTCGGTCACCACTTTTTCACCTGCTTGCAGACCGGTGGTAATCACCGTCAGCCCGGCATCGCTGACGCCGGGGGTGATTTTGCGTATCGCCACTTTGTTGTCCGTGCCGATTACATACACGAAGGTGCCGGGCGCTCCCACCGCCACTGCGGAGGAAGGTACGACTACTGCCTTATCGAGTGTGGCGACGCGCAGCCGCACATTAACGAACTGGTTGGGATACAACGTCAATTTCTGGTTGGCGAACTCTGCCTTGAGATTGAGCGTGCCGGTGGTCGTACTGATCTGGTTATCAGCAGCGAGCAATTTACCCGCGGCAAGCTGCTGGCTGTTACGCGCATCCCAGGCTTCAACCAGCGGCGCTTTGCCTGCATACAGGTGCTCCAGCACCGGGCCGACCTGCTCCTGTGGTATGGCAAAAGTCACTGTCACCGGCTGCACCTGCGCCAGGGTAACGATGGGTGTGGTATTGGTGCCCGTCGCCGTGCCGCTGGCGGTTTGCGCACTTGCGCCGATGGCGCCGCTGGTGTTGACCATATTGCCTGCATCGACCGGCCGAAACCCGGCCAGACCCGAGACGGGTGCCACGATACGGGTATAACTGAGCTGCAGTTTGGCATTGTCGAGGGCAGCGCGATCCGCCGTCAGTGTCGCCGTGTATTGCGCCACCAGCGCCTTCTGGTCATCGACTTGCTGATGCGCAATCGAATCCTGCGCCTGCAAGGTTTGATAACGCGTCAGATCGAGTTTGGCGCCATCGAGCTGCGCCTGATCGCGCAGTGCCACCCCTTGCGCTTGTTCGACGGCGATCTGAAAGGGGCGCGGATCAATCTGGGCGAGCAATTGGCCGGCCTTGACCATCTGCCCTTCACGATAATGCACGCTTTGCAGCAGTCCGGTGACGCGCGGCATCACGTTCACATAGCTGCGCGGCGTCACGGTGCCGAGCGCAGTGAGCCAGACCGGCACCGCCTGGACACGCGCAACAGCCGCCGTCACCGGGCTCGGGCCCCCTGGCGCGCCTTTTTTCCCGAAGGATGCATGCGGCGTGCTGCTATTGTGTTTGGCTCCCCATACCAGCGCACCCACAATCAGGACGAGTACGACTACGACCAGTATGCCGCGAAGACGGCGTGGGCGCTGCGGAGGTGGAAAAGAAGAAGTCGATGGAGGCTGGGGAGGCGTGTTCACAGATTATTTTCCGTTGATCGCATTCAAAAATGGGGGTGGAGTTTCGGTAGCGTGGGCAGCGCAAATTCCAGAATCGAGATGGTATCACTCCGCCTTGATTTTGCTCGAAATATGAAGACATGCGAATACGCCTGAAATGATCGTTGCAAAGGATTCTGCACATGGTGCAGGTAAAGCCGCAAGCAATCAGAGAAAGACGATCACGCGGCCTGAGCACTCGTTCTATGGTGGCGAAACGCCCGGTGGTGGGGGAGGCGGCAAACCGGGCGGTGGGGGTGGCAGGTAATTACGGGATCGAAGTTGCCTGGCAATATGACCATAAACTGGAACACGATGTCCCTTTGCGTACATGCACTGTATGTAGCTGGCATCGTAACGCCGTTGCGTTCCGTAACTGGAATCCTGCGCGGCTTCGGTGCCGATCAGGCTGCCCACCAGCAACCCGGCCCCCGCCCCGACGCCGGCACCCTCATGCCCGCCGAGCGCTGCGCCCGCGGCAGCCCCGATGACCGTGCCAGCCAACGCGCTCATCACACCACTATGATTCGCTGCTTCACCGGGTGTCATGCCGTTTACGCGGTCCAGTGCATATTGCCTGCATGCATCATCATCCCGATGAAATTGCTCAAAACTTTTCCCTGTACCTGGCAACGCTGTCATGCTGGGCCCGCTCGGTATGGTGGTGCAGGCATTCAGCAACAATAGTGCAGTGAGGGGTAACAGTTTCACCGTCAAGGGCATGTTCATCTCCCATCTCCAGACGATGGCGGTTGAGGCGACACTGCCTGCCAATTGCCGGAACAATGTCTTACATAAGGATAATAGCCCTGCGGATCGGCGCAGTAATACCAGAAGTTGGATTGCCCGGGCGATGCATCCTGTCCATCGCCCTTTTCAATATAAACAGGGGGCTGGGCAGGTGCCACCACCACCGGAGG
>JBDSHM010000214.1:0-4485 GCA_039918495.1 Sulfuriferula sp.
CATATTGAGCAATTACATCCTGTAGCTGAGTTGCTGGGTGACTAAGTCAGTAAATAGCCGTATCAATCCATAAGGGTGATAGTCGGAGAATGTACGTTTATGTTCGATACCGAACAGAACTACCATACCAAGAACGGGTAACATCAAATGAGGTACTCAGTCTTGTTCCATTTGATAACCAAGATTGTGCCTGAATAAAGAAAGGGGCTTAACTTAAGCCTGAGAATTCACCATCTAGCTATGCGGCCGGATAAAGCCAATTTGTGGTTTCTGTTTATTTGGCCTCTTCTCCATCAATAAACAACGCCTCTACAGGAAAAAATACAATGAATGCAGTCAAAATGTTAGCCATTGTACTGATCATAGCCGGTGGCCTGGGACTGGCATACGGCGGTTTTACTTACACCAAGGAAACGCATCAAGCCAAGGTTGGGCCGATAGAACTATCAGTCAAAGATACACAGACCGTCAACATTCCTATATGGGCTGGCATAGGCGCAATCGTGGCAGGGGTGTTTCTACTCACCCTGCGAAAGTAGCATCGCTACCTTAGCCAGTTTGAAAAATTACTGACTGGCTTGTTCTGTTAAGCAGTTAACCGTACCTCATAAAGGCAGGAATTGACCATGAATATGCTGGAACTGGAAACAAAAGAGATTATGAATAAAGCCTCGGATCAAATCACCAAAGAGCGGTTGATCGCCGATTTTAAAGTCGTGATTGCCGATGCGGAAGCGCTGCTGAAAGCAACTGCCAGCCAAGGCGGTGAAAAACTGGTCGAGTTGCGAGCCAAAACGGAAGAGTCCCTCAGGGTTGCGAAAATCCGCCTGGCGGAAACGCAAGCTGCGCTTCTGGTCAAAGCCAAGGTAGCTGCCAAAGCTACTGACGCTTATGTCCACGAATATCCCTGGCAAGCCATAGGGGCAGTCGCTGCAGCTAGTCTGGTAATCGGCATGCTGATCGGTCGTCGATAATTGCGCCATCACGACTGAAAACGCCTGACTTGTTGTTAGATACTGCACCAACGGCGTGCAGACCATATCGGGTAACTGTTACCTTGCGCCTACCCAAACCCATCTAATCGAATTTGACGGGTTTGAACGGTGAAAAGTCTGTATGCTGTTTGGGTGATAATCGAGCTTTCCGGCCGATTATTCTGAGACCGTATATGGATACAGTGCAGAGCCCTAATCAAAACCACCTTCTCGCCGCTCTGCCCACCGCTGAATTCGAGCGTATCTTGCCTCATCTTGAATTGGTCCAGATGCCGCTAGGCAAGGTTCTTTATGAATCCGGTGGTCAGCTGCAGCACGTCTATTTCCCAACCACCGCCATCGTGTCACTGCACTATGTGACCGAGAGCGGCGCGTCCACGGAGATTGCAGGGGTGGGTAATGAAGGGGTGCTTGGTATTTCACTATTTATGGGTGGAAACACCACGCCTAGTCGTGCCATCGTGCAAACAGCCGGTCACGGTTACCAACTTCAGGCACAGCTATTGATGAATGAATTCAATCGTGTCGGGGGACGGCGCGCGGGTATCATGCAGCACTTGTTGCTGCGCTACACCCAGGCGCTGATCACACAAATATCCCAAACTGCCGTATGCAATCGCCATCATTCAGTGGAACAGCATCTATGCAGATGGCTGCTACTGACCATTGATCGCCTGCCTTCCAATGAGCTGACCATGACCCAGGAACTGATTGCCGGCATGCTGGGCGTACGACGCGAAGGCATCACCGAGGCCGCCGGGCACTTGCAGCAAGCGGGCTTTATTCGATACCGGCGCGGCCATATCACCGTGCTCAACCGATCCGGCTTGGAATCGCGTGTGTGTGAATGCTATTCGGTCGTCAAAAAAGAACATGATCGATTGTTGTGCGATGTACGCAATCGTCAGGAATTCTCGTTAATCGGCCACGCCTAGCACGATGTCAATATTTCTGCTGTTTTGCATAAATCTTTGTCATCGTGCGATAACGCACGGATAAGACCAGGCCTTATTCATTATGATGGATGCTGAATTCGCATAACTTATTTACCCATGTTATTACCCGTTCCCGGCGCCTGCTGCAAAAGCATTCATTCTTTTACCTTATATAAGCGTATAAGTAGATCGGTACAGCTTGCACAATCGGCCACGCGATCCGTCAACCCAATTCGCGCTTTGATATAAGGACGGCCATGCTCGAAAAGATCCGCGATTCCGCCATACAAACCCCAACCACTGGGATGGCAGAAGGTATCACCGAGCTCCGCCGTCAGGAGGTTTTGCTTAAAACCGGGGCCTTGCAAAACGCCATTCTCAATAGTCCCAATTTCTCGATTATCGCTACCGACGAGAAAGGTATCATTCAGCTATTCAATATCGGCGCCGAACGTATGCTGGGCTATATGGCCGCTGAAGTCGTGAACAAGATCAATCCCAGCGACATCCATGATCCTCAAGAGGTCAAAGCGCGTGCGCATGCCTTGAGCCTGGAACTCGCCACGCCGATTGCATCCGGTTTCGAGGCGCTGGCTTATAAAGCTTCGCGCGGGATTGAAGACAGTTATGATTTGACCTATATCTGTAAGGACGGCAGCCGTTTCCCGGCCATCGTCTCGATCACGGCATTGCGAGATGATTATGATGAAATCATCGGTTATCTGCTGATCGGCGCAGATAACTCCGTACGCAAACAGGTGGAACATGAGCTGACCAATGCCATGGCCGCCGCAGAAAAGGCGAATCTGGCCAAATCCGATTTTCTTTCCAGCATGAGTCATGAGTTACGCTCCCCACTCAATGCCATCCTCGGCTTCGCCCAATTGATGGATTCCGGTTCGCCGCAGCCGACACCGACCCAAAAAGCCAGCCTCAACCAGATTCTTCAAGCGGGATGGTATTTGCTGGAGTTGATTAACCAGGTACTCGATCTCGCCCTGATCGAATCGGGCAAGTTGTCGCTCTCGCTGGAATCCATGTCGCTGCTCGACGTCATGCTTGAATGCCAGGCCATGATCGAGCCGCAAGCTCAAAAAAGCGGCATCCACGTAGGCTTTCCCCAGTTTGATGGCCCTTATTTCGTTCAGGCTGACCGAATCCGAGTCAAGCAGGTGCTCATCAATTTGCTTTCCAATGCAATCAAATACAATCGCAAAGGCGGCACCGTAAAGGTGACGTGCGGCGACTCCCGGACAACAGGACGCACACGTATCAGTGTGCATGATACCGGCCAGGGACTGTCAGCAGAAAAACTTACCCAATTATTTCAGCCATTCAATCGGTTGGGCCAAGAGGCCGGTATTGAAGAAGGTACCGGCATTGGCCTCGTGGTCAGCAAGCGACTGGTCGAATTGATGGAAGGTGAAATCGGTGCAGAAAGCATAGTCGGGCAAGGCAGTATATTCTGGATCGAATTGAATTTATCGGCTGCACCGCAACTCCCCTTCGGTGCAGAAGCCTCGTCGGAACTGCTGCAAACGTGCATTCGTGCGGGCGCAGACTTGCGCACGCTGCTGTATGTAGAAGACAACAGTGCCAACATGCAACTGGTGGAACAGCTCATTGCGCGCCGCACCGATTTGTGCCTGTTGAGTGCGGTGGATGGCCCAGGTGGTATCGCGCTGGCACGCCTCCATCAGCCGAATGTGATCCTGATGGATATCAACCTGCCAGGCATCAGCGGTGTCCAGGCGCTAAAAATCTTGCGCGAAGATCCTGCAACGGCGCATATCCCGGTCCTGGCCATCAGTGCCAATGCCATGCCACGCGATATCCGGAAAGGTTTGGAAGCAGGATTCTTCCGTTATCTCACCAAGCCGATCAAATTCGACGAATTCATGAAAGCGCTGGATATGGCGCTGGAATTTGCTGAAACCGGCGTAGATGGTGCAGCCATGCTCGCACCCCAGAATGATTAGCGCTGACGACATTCTGAATGCCAGTATCCTGATCGTGGACGACCAGGAAGCCAATGTGATGTTACTGGAGCAAATGCTGCGTGAAGCGGGATATAGCCGCATCACTTCGACAATGGATCCATATGCCGTCTGCACGCTGCATCGGGATAATCCATATGATCTGATTTTGCTCGATCTGCAGATGCCTGGCATGGATGGCTTCCAGGTACTGGAAAATTTGCAGCAATGCGAAACTGATGGGTATGTTCCGGTACTGGTACTCACTGCCCAACCAGGCCACAAGCTACGCGCTCTGACTTCCGGCGCGAAAGATTTCGTCTCCAAACCGTTTGACCTGATCGAAGTCAAAACGCGCATTCACAATATGCTGGAAGTACGCTTGTTGTACAAGCAACTTGAAGATTATAGCCGCGCGCTGGAATCCCTGGCGCTGCATGACCCGCTAACGGGCCTACCCAACAGGCGTTTGTTGATGGATAGACTTTCATTAGCCATCGCCCATGCGCACAGAAACAATTGCATCATGGCCGTGATGTACCTCGATCTGGATGGATTCAAGCTGATTAACGACACTTT
>JBDSHM010000215.1:0-5295 GCA_039918495.1 Sulfuriferula sp.
TTTAATAGCGTGCCGGTTTACAAGGATTCGGCATGCTCTGCCAGATACTTGGCCACGCCTTCGGTTGATGCGCCCATACCGGCCTTGCCCTTTTGCCAGCCTGCCGGACACACTTCGCCATGCTCTTCGGTGAATTGCAGCGCGTCGATCATGCGCAGCATTTCATCCACATCGCGTCCCAGCGGCAAATCGTTGACCACCTGATGACGCACGATGCCGGTGCGGTCGATCAGAAACGATCCGCGTAGCGCAACGCCGCCGTCCAGTTCAACATCGTAAGCGCGGCAAATCTCATGCTTGATGTCTGCCAGCAACGGATATTTCACCTGGCCAATACCACCCTTGTTGACTGGGGTATTTTTCCACGCCAGGTGGGTGTACTCGGAATCAATCGAGGCGCCCATGACCTGCACGCCACGCCGGGAAAATTCTTCAAGGCGGTTATCAAAGGCAATCAATTCGGATGGACAGACAAAGGTGAAGTCGAGCGGATAAAAAAACAGTACGACATATTTATCTTTGGTAAATTCCGAGAACACGATGTTCTTGATTTCGTTATCGCCCAATATGGCAGTTGCAGTGAAATCGGGTGCGGCTTTGCCGACGAGTACAGCCATAAAAAACTCCTGTGTGATAAAAAAAACGCTGCCTCTGGTTGAGGTTTTTGCAATCTAGCCAGCGTGGCAACATCTGTCAATTTTACTTAAGATTTAAACGCATCAAACCGGGTAAACTGTATTCATCATAAAAAACCAAATGCCCCGCTATGGATGATGTCCGCACCACGCGACCCTCTGCCTGTGAAATAGCCGCATGGCTGGCAACAGCGGTTGCCTTGCTGTTTGTACTGGTATTCCATTTGCTGCCCGCGCTGCTCGCCGGATTATTGGTATTCGAATTGGTGCACCTGATCTCGCCATGGATTGCGCGCCACTTACCCGGCCAGCGTGCCAAGATTATTGCGGTGGCTCTCCTGTCATTTGCTGTGATCAGCCTATTGACGCTGGCGTGCGTGGGGCTCATCGCCTTTTTCCGCTCCGATGCCGGCAGCCTGCCCATGTTGTTTGCCAAAATGGCACAGATCATCGAGGATTCGCGCAAGGTCTTGCCCGGCTGGGTGCTTGAACGGCTGCCAGCGGATGCCGAAACATTCAAGCTCACCGCATCGGAGTGGTTGCGTACCCATGCCACCACATTACAGCTGGCGGGAAAAGAAGCCGGTCGTTTAATCGCTCACATTCTAATAGGGATGATCATAGGAGGCCTGGTGGCGCTGCGCGAAGTGGTGGCCGTGGAAGATTACAAACCGTTTGCGCGCGCGCTATCGGAACGGATTTGCCGTCTGGGTCTGGCATTCCGCCGCATCGTGTTTGCCCAAGTGCGCATTGCCGCGATCAATGCAACGTTTACGGCCGTCTATCTGGTGCTGATTCTGCCGTTGGCAGGGATCCACCTGCCGCTGACCAAAACCATGATTGCAGTGACCTTCATTGCCGGGCTGCTGCCAGTGATCGGCAATCTGATTTCCAACACCATCATCGTCATCGTCAGCCTGAGCCAGTCGCTGGCGGTTGCCATTGGTTCGCTGGTTTTTCTGATACTCATCCACAAGCTGGAATATTTTCTCAACGCACGCATTGTCGGTAGCCAGATCCGCGCCCGCGCCTGGGAACTGCTGGCAGCCATGCTGCTGATGGAGGCGGCATTCGGGCTGCCCGGTCTGGTGGCGGGTCCCATTTATTATGCCTACCTGAAAAACGAATTATCCGCGCGCGGGCTGGTTTAACCGACACGCGAATTACCTCATCCCGGCATCGTGAACCGGCTGCGCAAAAAACGCTTAAGCCGCTAGCAAGACGGGTTTGATATAATCCCTCCCGCTCACAAACAAACCATTCAGCCCCACTTGAACTCTGCCCCTACTCCCCTGTCACGCGCCTGGCTCCTGTTGCTGCTGATTATTGCAGCGGTTACCTGGTTCGCCCCGCTCAATTACAACGCATTGATTCGCCCTGACGAAGGACGCTACGCAGAAATTCCGCGCGAAATGGTGTCCACCGGCAACTGGAACACCCCGCGCCTGAACGGCATCAAGTATTTTGAAAAACCCGCCCTGCAATACTGGGCCACGGCCACCGCCTTCACACTGTTCGGAGAGCATAACTGGACGGCCCGGTTGTGGTCGGCGCTGACCGGATTCCTCGGCATTCTGCTGGTGTATTCCACCGGCAAACGCCTGTTCGGGCGCGAAGCGGGATTGATGGCTGCACTGGTACTGGGCAGCAGCTTTCTGTATGTGATGCTCGGGCATATCAACATCCTCGACATGGGTGTCACTTTCTTCATGGAACTGACGCTGGTTGCCATGCTGCTGGCGCAACGCGACGGAGCTAGTGCGCAGGAAAATCGCAACTGGATGTACGTTTGCTGGGCCGCTATGGGTTTGTCCATGCTCAGCAAGGGGCTGATGGGCATCGCATTACCGGGGACGGTGCTGCTGCTGTACAGCCTGATCCAGCGCGACTGGGCGTTATGGAAACGTCTGCATTTGGGCGTGGGGCTGCTGATTTTCGTGGCCGTCGCAGCGCCCTGGCTGATTACCGTATCCATCGACAACCCGGAGTTCCCGTGGTTCTTTTTCGTGCATGAGCAGATCCTGCGCTTTCTGACCACGATTCACGGCCGCGTCCATCCCTGGTACACCTTTTTTCCGGTGGTCATGCTGGGCATCCTGCCCTGGCTGTTCCCGATGGGACAGAGCCTGTGGCGCGCCTGGCGCAGCGAATCGCCGGTACGCGGACAATTTGCGCCGCGCCGCATGCTGCTGATCTGGGTGGTGTTCATCTTCCTGTTTTTTTCCAAATCCGATTCCAAGCTGGTTCCCTATATCCTGCCGATCTTTCCGGCGCTGGCGCTGCTGATCGGCGACCTGCTCAGCCGCATGTCCGGTAAAATCCTGTTCCGGCAACTCCTCATCATGCTGCCGATTGCGCTGGCTGCCCTGATCTTCGCACCCATGTCGGTGCGTGCCGGCAGCGCCGAGGTTCCCGCCGCCCTGTACGCCAACTTCGTGCCGTGGATTCAGGCGGCAGCCGTCAGCTGGCTGATCGGTACGCTGCTGGCCCTGTGGTTTTCGCATCGCGACAAGGTGCGCCCGGCCGTCATTGTCCTGGCGCTGGCAAGCATGCTGACGGCGCAATTGACATTCATGGGTTATAACGCCCTCTCGCCCGCCAGTTCGGCCTACAATATCGCCCAGCAAATCAAACCCTACCTTAAACCGGGCGTACCGTTTTATAGTGTAGGGATGTACGAACAAACATTGCCGCCCTACATCAATCGCACGCTCACACTTGTTGCGCATACCGATGAAATGGCATTCGGACTACAACAGGAACCCCAAAAATGGATACCGACCGTGGATGCATGGAAAAAGATATGGGTGAAACAACCCTACGCACTGGCCGTGATGTCGCCGTCCACCTATGACGAAGTCGTCAAGGAGAAGCTGCCGATGCACCTGATCGCCCGCGACACGCGACGCGCCGTGGTGACCACGCCATGAGCGCGGTGAGCTGGATACTGGTTCTGTCGGGGGTGCTGCTCAACGCCTGCGCCCAGTTGCTGCTCAAGGCCGGCACCAACAGCGTCGGCACATTTTCCTTCAGCGCCGACAACCTGCTGCCGGTAGGCATCAAGCTCGCCACCGAACCGCATATCCTGGGTGGCTTGACCTGCTATGTCATCAGCGTCGTGGTGTGGATCATGGCGCTGTCGCGCGTCGAGGTCAGCCTGGCCTACCCGATGTTGTCTATCGGTTACGTGGTCAACGCTTTTGCCGCGTGGTGGCTGTTTGGCGAAGCGATGACCATCGAGCGTCTGGTCGGCATCGGTGTGATTATTTTCGGTGTATTTTTGCTGGCTAGAACATGACCATGGATTTCCTACCTTTTACACGCCCCGCGCTGGACGAACAAACCATCGCCGAAGTCAGCGACGTGCTGCGTTCCGGCTGGATTACCAGCGGCCCCAAGGTGCAGGCATTCGAAGCGCAACTCTCCACGCTGATGGGCGGGCGCGTTGTACGCAGCCTCAATTCCGGCACCGCCGCGCTGGAAATTGCGCTACGCCTGATCAACATCCAGCCCGGCGATGAAGTCATCACCACGCCGCTATCCTGGGTGGCGACCGCCAATGTGGTGATGCTGGCCGGCGCGAAACCGGTATTTGTCGATATCGACCCGGTCACCCGCAATATCGATCCGGAGCTGATCGAGGCGGCGATCACACCGCGTACCCGCGCCATCATCGCAGTGGATCTGGCCGGACTGCCGGTCGATCGCGACCGCCTCTACGCCATTGCCGACAAGCATCAATTGCGCGTCATTGAAGACGCCGCCCAGTCGTTCGGTTCAACCTGGAAAGGCCGGGCGATCGGCAGCTTTGGCGATCTGGTGGCCTTCAGCTTTCATGCCAACAAAAACATCACCACCGGCGAAGGGGGTTGCCTGGTCCTGCCCGATGCCAGCCTCACCAGCCTGTGCGACAAACTGCGCCTGCAAGGCGTCGTGCGTCTGCCCGACGGCACCATGGAGGTGGACATTGCCGGCGGCAAATTCAATCTGACCGATATCGCCGCCGCCATCGGCCTCGGCCAGTTGCGCCACTTGGCGGACTTTACCGCGCGCCGTCGTGTGCTGGCACAGCATTATTTCACGCACTTCGACCGCAGCCTCGGTTGCGAACTGCCGCCGGACAATTTCACCGATTCAAACTGGCACATGTTTCAGATCGTGCTGCCGCTGCAACGCATGCGCATCTCGCGCGGCGAATTCATCGCACGCATGAAATCCCGTGAGATCGGCATTGGCGTGCACTATCCGGCCATCCATCTTTTTCAGCTCTATCGCGAGCTGGGTTTTCACGCCGGGCAGTTCCCGCATGCCGAGCATGCCGGCGCAGGCATTGTCACGCTGCCCTTGTTCCCGGCCATGTCCGAGGCCGACGTCGAGCGCGTATGCGCCGCCTGTGCTGAAGTCATCAATGAGGGAATGCAATGAGCGCGCTGCAATTATCGGTGGTCATCCCGGTTTACAACGAAGAAGCCGGACTGGATGTGCTGTTTGCGCGCCTGTATCCGGCACTGGATGCCCTGAACCTGAGTTACGAAATCATTTTTATCAACGATGGCAGCCGCGACCGTTCCGCCGCCATGCTGCGTGAACAATATGAGCGCCGCCCGGACGTGACGCGCGTGGTGCTGCTGGCCGGCAATTTCGGCCAGCACATGGCGAT
>JBDSHM010000216.1:0-4341 GCA_039918495.1 Sulfuriferula sp.
TGACAGGTGGCAGCCGGCAAGATGGACGTCGAGCTGAATCGGCATGTTTCCGCGACTGGAAAATTCGGTAACCGTGTCTTGTAATGCGGCCGTCAGTCCGGTGCCTTCAATTTTCAGTCGGAAGGTAGTAAGCAGTTCCCTGAGTTCACGGTAGGCGCTGGTGAGGCCTTGGCGCAACTCTGCAAGTATTTTCCCCGCCTCCGCCGGTGGCGGCGTACCGAGTACGGACTGCAGGCGGCTCACCTGGATTTTCATGAAGGAGAGGGACTGAGCCAGGGAATCATGCAGTTCGCGTGCAATGACGGCCCGTTCCTCGAGGAGGGAGACGCGCCGACTCTGCTCGCCCTTGCGCGCCGTGCCGATGGCCGTGCCGATATGCCGGCACAAGGCTTCGAGCAGCTGCATTTGCCAGGCTTCGAGCGTGCGTCCTTTCTGGATCTCCAGCTGCAACACGCCGTGTTGCCGTTCGGCGTCCATCAGGGGCAATGCCAGTATTGTATGTTGGCTGTCGCCTGCGAGGCGTTGATGAATGGCAGCGCCTCCCAGACACTCGGCGCAATTGGATACCTGGCAAAGATCGACGTCGCCATTACCGGCGATGAAGGTGGAGGCAAGCAGGGAGGCACGGTCTCTTTCCCCCTCCACCAGACATGCCGAGCCGTGCCCGATGTCCAGCACATTTTCAATATCTTTCAACAAGATCGCGTAGGTATCACGCGCGACCGGCCCGTTGTATAGCCGTGCGATGGAGTGGTACAGCAATTCCAGAGAGCGGTTGCTGCGGCTCAATTCCGAGGTTTTTTCTGCAACACGGGTTTCAAGATTTCGGTACAGCTTGGACAATTCCGCAGCCATCCCGTTGAATGCGCGTCCCAAACGGCCCAGCTCGTCCGGGCCAGTGTGCTGGGTTCGAATGTCGAATTGACCATGCCCAATCCGCTCAGTGCAATGGAGGAGATCCCGCAACGGAATGAGCACCTCAGTGTGCAGCATATACATACTGACGAAGATGACCACAATTGTGAAAAACAGGGAGACGCCGAGGATGGTGCGTTGCAGGGTGATTCTGGCATCCATGTTCTGGCTCAACAGCTTTACCAGCCGATCGATACGGTCAATGAATCCATCCACTTTGGTCAGCAATGCCGTATCCGCAGCATAGGTTTGCCGCGTTGTCGCGCTATCGAGTCCTGTGCCATCCAGCATAGCCGCCATGTCGGGTTGAAGCTGTTGCTGCCACTCGTTGACCAGTGTCCGGTATTGTATTTGGGCAACGCTGCGCGGATCAGTCGGTAATGCTCTCAACAGGCGGCCATCCCGCAGAGTCAAGTCAAAGCGTTGTAGCGCCGTTTGCGCTGCGTGCTTGCCGTCAGGGTTTTGCTGTTCCTGCGCCAGCAAAATGAGATTGGCAATGCGTTGGCTTTGCATGCGCAGGGAGCCTGCCAGATCAATGGCTGCGCCGCTGCCCTGCATGGTTTCCGCGACAATGATGGAGCTCGTCATTCCCAATACGGTTAGCAAGGCGATTGCGGTCATGGCAATACCCAACCGCAACAACAGGGAGCGTTCAAACAGTTTCGTAGGCATGGTTAGGGTTCTCCTGCATCGGTCAGGATGCTCACCGAGATGGCGTACTGCACCAAGGGATAAAAAGGGCGGCAATTAAGGTGTACCACCAAAAACGTCGCAGCACTTTCTTTCGTGCATAGCGTGGCAAAAAAATCTCAATTAAAGCAAATTGTTAGTCATATTTTCCGTATACCACTTTGGTGGTAGATGAGCACTTTTTGACGGAATTCTGTCGATAGGCAGCCATTCTTTCCGAGCCTACACTGCGCTCAAAGGTAACAAGGATCGATCACCATCATGGGGCACAAAAAATGACGACACATACTCAAAAACAGGGCTTGGCCTTGAGCATGAGCACATTGGCGTTTGCCCTTAACTTCGCCGTGTGGACCATGTTCTCCATTATCGGCATCAAAATCAAGAGTGAACTGGGATTGAACGAAACCGAGTTCGGTGTGCTGGTGGCGACACCGATATTAACCGGTTCGCTCGTGCGTTTGCCACTGGGACTCCTCAGCGACCGCTTCGGCGGACGTATCGTTTACCTGGTACAGATGATTCTGGTGGCGGTCTCGACCTATGGACTCGCCTTCGCCACACAGTACTGGCAGTACCTGCTGGTCGGGCTATTCGTCGGGCTGGCCGGTGGCGCTTTCGCCATCGGCATTCAGTACACCTCGGCCTGGTTCAGCAAAGAACGGCAGGGCACCGTCATGGGCATTTTCGGCGCCGGCAATGCGGGTGCCGCCATCACCAACTTCGTGGCCCCTTTGATTGTGGTGGCCTGGGGCTGGCGCGCCGTCCCGCAAGTCTATTCCATCGCCATGCTGGTGATGGCGGTGGCGTTCTGGTTGTTGACCTCCACCGATCCGCGTCACGCGGAGCGCAAGGCCGGCCAGCTCAAGCACGTCAGCCTTGCCCAGCAACTTGCACCCCTCAAGGATGCCCGGGTGTGGCGCTTCGGGCTCGCCTACTTCTTCGTGTTCGGCGGGTTCGTGGCGCTGGCCCTGTGGCTGCCCAAATACTACATTACCGAATACGGTCTCGACCTCAAGACCGCCGCATTGATCACCATGCTGTTCACCCTTCCTTCCGGTGCCATTCGAGCTTTGGGCGGCTGGTTTTCGGACAAGTTCGGCGGCCGTACCGTGAACTGGTGGGTGCTGTGGATCTGTCTGGTATGCCTGTTTTTCCTCTCTTACCCACCGACCACCATGACCATTCACGGTATCAAGGGTGATGTCTCTCTGCACATCGGTCTCAATGTGTGGGTATTCACCGCTTTGATTTTTGTGGTGGGCATCGCCCAGGGTTTTGGCAAGGCCAGCGTGTATCGCTGCATTGCCGACTATTACTACGACAAGATTGGCTCGGTCGGCGGTCTGGTAGGGGTGATCGGCGGCCTCGGCGGATTCAGCCTGCCAATTCTGTTCGGCGTGGCCGCAGACAGGATCGGCGTGCGCAGCAGCTGTTTCATGCTGCTTTACGGCTTGGTAGTGGCCGTGATGATCTGGACCTATTACGCAGTCAAGGTAGAAAAAATGGCGGTACTGGCGAAGAAGGCGGATCTGAGCGCCGCGATGATGAAAGAGGAGCTGATATGAGCGTGTCGGGATCCCACGAAAAATTCGGCGGCGACAATAACCGGGCAACGAGAATGAACGAAAAAGGAGACCCAAAATGGTCAGTACAGAATTGAAGTCACATCCCAAACGCGGGGGCTATGTCATTACCGAGTGGCGCCCGGAGGATGCCGCTTTCTGGGAGGAGAAAGGCAAGCGTATCGCTACCCGTAACCTCTGGATATCGATCCCCGCGTTGCTGCTCGCGTTCGCCGTGTGGATGGTGTGGAGCGTGGCGGTGGTGAACTTGCCCAATATCGGGTTCAAGTTCGACGAAAATCAGTTGTTCTGGCTAGCGGCATTGCCCGGCCTTTCCGGCGCCACGCTGAGGGTTTTCTACTCATTCATGGTGCCGATTTTCGGCGGGCGCCGGTGGACTGCCATCAGCACCGCGTCGCTGCTCATCCCGGCCCTCTGGATGGGCTTCGCGGTGCAGGATCCGCACACGCCGTACTCGGTGTTTTTGATCCTGGCGCTACTGGCCGGACTCGGGGGCGGCAACTTCGCATCAAGCATGTCCAACATCAGTTTTTTCTTTCCGAAAAGCCAGAAAGGTATGGCGCTGGGGCTGAACGCCGGTCTCGGCAATCTGGGGGTGAGCGTGGTGCAGTTCGTCGTGCCGCTGGTGATTACGATCGGCGTGTTCGGTGCCTTGGGAGGCGAACCGCAAAGCTGGATCAAGGGTGACGTCACCAAGACTATGTGGATACAGAACGCCGGCTTCATCTGGGTGCCGTTCATTATTGTCTCTGCACTCGCCGCCTGGTTCGGCATGAACGATCTGGCGACGGCGCGCGCCTCGTTTCGCGATCAGGCGGTTATTTTCAAACGCAAGCACATGTGGCTGATGAGCTGGCTGTATGTCGGCACGTTCGGTTCTTTCATCGGTTTTTCCGCTGGTCTGCCGCTCCTGACCAAGCTGCAGTTCCCTGATGTGGACCCGACCCAATACGCTTTCCTGGGTCCTCTGGTCGGTGCCTTGTTCCGTCCCCTGGGTGGATGGATATCGGACAAGCTGGGTGGCGCGCGCGTGACCTTCTGGACGTTCGTGGTCATGGCTGCAGCCGTGGTGGGGGTGCTCTACTTCCTCGGCATACGCAACCAGCCTGGCGCGTTCTGGGGTTTCCTGGCGATGTTCATGGTGCTGTTC
>JBDSHM010000217.1:0-2580 GCA_039918495.1 Sulfuriferula sp.
GCTGCGGGACGACTTCAACCGGCGATCGTCATCGCCTGGTGGGTTGGCTGGAGTGTATACGAAGTGCTGTGCCGCAGCCGATGCAAGCCCTGGGTCAAAGAAGGGCCATGGTGGGGGAAGCAGCGCAGACCGGCGACCATACCCGACCTGATCGCTTATGTGGCCACGAAAAACCTGCTGCTAGGCGCTGGAATATTCCTGGTGTTAAAGCTGCTGTGGAAAGCGTTCTCGAGTTATGGGGGCAATTGAACCGAGTGGGCGCGTGCGGATAGTTCGCCCCGGCGAATCCATTGCAGCGGCGGTTTCGGCGGCTCGGCCGGGCGACCTCGTCAGCGTCGAACGAGGACTGTATACGGAGCACGTGGTGATCGACAAGCCGATTACGCTGCGCGGCCTTGGAAGACCCACTTTAAGCGGCGGCAACCTTGGCGACGTGATTCGTGTGAAGGCGCCGGACGTGGTCATAGAAGGGTTTATCGTTCGCGATAGCGGGCCGGATTTAACCGCACAGAACGCCGGCATTTATGTGGAACCCGGCTCTCACCGGGCCGTGATCCGCAACAATGTTCTCGCCTACACACTGTTCGGCATGTGGCTGCAAGGCATCAAGGATATTCAGGTGACGAACAACCTTATCACCGGCAAGCGGGACTTTTTGTCGTCCCAGCGTGGTAACGGCATCCAGCTCTATGACACGCTGGGCGCGCAGATTATCGGCAATGACATCGGCTTCACCCGCGACGGTATTTATGTTGATGTTTCCCATCACGCGCTGTTCCAGGGAAACAGGATGCACCACTTGCGCTACGGTACGCACTACATGAACTCCTACCATAACGTCTGGGAAAACAACGAATCCTATCTAAACCGGGGTGGGCTGGCATTGATGGAAGTGCGCAATCAAGTAGTGCGGAACAATAAGGCGTGGGGCAATTCCGATCACGGCATCATGCTGCGCACCCTGCAGGATTCGGTGATCGAGAACAATGTCGTGGCAGGAAACTTTAAGGGATTCTTTATCTATGACGCGGAATACAACAGCATCAAAAACAATCTGGTCATAGACAACCAGATCGGCGTGCATCTGTGGGCCGGATCGACCCACAACCAAGTGGAAGGCAACGACTTTATCAGGAATCGAGACCAGATCAAGTATGTCGGCGCCAAGGACGAATATTGGGACGGCAATTATTGGAGCAATTACGTCGGCTGGGATCGGAATGGTGATGATATCGGAGACATTCCTTACGAGGCGAACGACGTCGTCGACCGCCTGACCTGGAAATACCCTCTGATGAAGCTGCTGCTGAATAGCCCTTCCGTCCAGACGCTGCATTTGGTGGCAGCTCAATTCCCTGTGTTACGGGCGCCCAGCATCGTGGACCGGCATCCGCGCATGCGACCGTATCACGCCGACTGGAGGAAATGGCTTGGAAGAAAACGCGATGATTGAGGTGAGGCAGGTGGCCAAGCGCTTCGGGGATATCCGCGCAGTGGACGGCATCGATTTGTCGGTGCGAAAGGGCGAGATATTCGGGCTCATCGGCCATAACGGGGCCGGAAAGAGCACCTTGTTCAAAATGATGCTGGGGCTGGAGTCGCCGACATCCGGCGAAATCCTCGTTGACGGACAACAACCGCGCGGGGAGGCATTCCGGCAGGTACGCCGCGCGCTTGGCTATCTACCCGAGAACGTGGTGTTTTACGACAATTTGACCGGGTTGGAGACGCTTTGGTTCTTCGCCGATTTGAAGCGGGCCGACCGCGCGACGTGCCCGGATTTGTTGGCCAAGGTTGGGCTCGGCGATGCCGCCCGCAGGCTGGTGCGCGGATACTCGAAGGGCATGCGTCAGCGCCTCGGGTTCGCCCAGGCCCTCCTGGGGCAACCCAAGATACTGTTTCTGGATGAACCGACCAACGGCCTCGATCCCGAGGGAATTCGAGAGTTTTACCGGATTTTGGCGGAGTTGCGCGCGCACGGAGTGACCGTGATCCTGACGTCTCACATTCTGGCCGAAATCCAGGGACGGGTGGAGCGCCTGGCGATCATGAAAATGGGGAAGATTTGTGCAATGGGGACGCTGCAATCGCTGCGAGAGCAAATGGCTCTTCCCCTGCGGTTCCGGGTCAGCCGCCTCGACGGCGATGCGGATGCCTTGCGGCGCCTGCTTCAGAAGGTGGGAGAGACGAGCGTGTACAACGGCAGCCGGGGCACGCTTGTCGTCGAGTGCCCGAGGATGCAGAAAATGGCGGTACTGCTTGTGCTCGCATCCGCCACGATGGAAGTCGCCGATATCCAGATCGAAGAGCCCACCCTGGAGGATGTGTTTCTGGGCTATGGGAAAGAAAGCGCGGAAACGGATAAACCGATTCCTGAATTAACGGAGGGACCGCGGTGAGCATCGACTTTCGGCAGGTGGCGACGATCGCCGCCAAGGAATTTT
This sequence comes from Sulfuriferula sp., assembly GCA_039918495.1. Lineage (GTDB taxonomy): Bacteria > Pseudomonadota > Gammaproteobacteria > Burkholderiales > Sulfuriferulaceae > Sulfuriferula. Next base: position 2,445 of record JBDSHM010000217.1, read on the forward strand.
GGGATCGTATCCGGAATCGCTGGGTGCTTGTCACCGCCGTCGTATTTGCCGCGTTTGCCCTGGCCATTACCTATTTCGGTGCGGCACAGCAGGGTGGCGTGGGTTTCATGGGCATCGAGGTCACGATCGCGAGTCT